>JBAYHX010000186.1:0-6728 GCA_041665965.1 Candidatus Latescibacterota bacterium | reverse complement strand
ACGCCGCTAAAAGATATTTCAGATGATGCCCTGCGTTTCACCCTTTCAATTACAGGCTTCTGATGGAACAAGTAATGAAAAGTGCGCTCAGGGGCATTGATGCCGATTATGCCGATATACGCGTTGAGCGCTCCGATACCACCTCACTGGCTTACATGGGGCCGGTTCTTGAGGACATCGGGACTTTTATGACGCTGGGTGGATGTATACGGGTTTGTATCAAAGGCGGATGGGGATTTGCTTCATTCAGCCGTATCGAGGATGCTGAAAAAAGCGTCCATGAAGCCTTTGTTTTAGCTAAACTTGCGGGTGAAAGCAAAACAGTACTTGCACCGGTGGAACCGTTAACCGTTCGGGTGAAAAATTCTGCGGGAAAAGATCCTGCCGATGTTCCGCTGGATGAAAAACTTTTACTCCTGAAAAAATATAATGATATGATGGTAGGCACAAACGGCATTGTGACAACAAACTCTGTCTACCGTGACATCAAAAAAACAGTCTGGCTTCATACTTCTGAAGGCAGCATGATAGAGCAGGATAAGATTTATGCGGGTGTAAGTCTTATGGCGGTTGCAAGGGACGGTTCAAATGTCCAGCGCGGAATGAAATCGTTTGGGGATCAGAGGGGGTATGAGACAGTAGAGAACCGGGAGGATGAGGTAGAAAAGATTCTCAAGATTACCCGTGATCTCATCCATGCGCCGAAAGTCAGCGGAGGTGTTTATCCTGTCATTCTCGATCCCCAGCTTTCAGGTGTATTCGTTCATGAGGCGCTGGGGCATCTCAGCGAGGCTGATTTTGTCTACGAGAATCCGCAGGCTCTTGAAATGATGAAACTTGGCCGACGTTTCGGGCCGGATATGCTCAATATCATCGATGATGGTTCCATTGACGGTGAAAATGGCCGGACTCCCTTTGATGATGAAGGTGTAAAAGGAAAGAAGACGTATCTTGTAAAAGACGGCATTCTTAAAGGACGCCTCCATTCCCGTGAAACGGCAGGAATCATGGGAGAATCGCCAACAGGAAACGCCCGCGCGATAAGTGCGAGTTTTCGTCCTCTTGTCAGAATGACTACGACGTTCATTGACAGGGGGGAATCTTCGTTTGAGGAGATGCTCGAAGGAATCAGCGATGGAATCTATGCCTGTGGGTTTCTTGGCGGCAATACCGACCTGGAAAGGTTCACATTTAGTTCCGCATATGCATACAGGATTGAAAATGGATGTATAACGACCCCACTTCGTGATGTGATTCTTTCGGGAAATGTTTTCGATACCCTTAATCATATCGTTAATATAGGGAACGACCTTACCCTCTTTGGAGGTCTGGGAGGATGCGGCAAAGGCGGACAGTCACCCCTGCCGGTAACCGACGGCTCTCCGCATGTTCGAATCGAAAAGGTTCTGGTGGGCTGAAATGATTGAAAACATCCTTGATAGGGTGAAACGCCGCGGTGGTTCCGGAGAAGTCTTCAGGACCGAAAGAACCTCTACCGAGATATCTTTCGAAGCAGGAAAGCTTAAGAATGCGGAACGGAAGAAAGTGTTCGCTGTCGGGCTGAGAGTTATTCACGAGGGACGGATTGGATTTTCATCCACGACTGATCCCGCCCGTGCCGAAGATCTGGTGAATAATGCTTTTGTTTCCTCACGGTTCGGGAAAGAAGTCCATTTTGAATTTCCCGGTACTGTTGCAAAACCAGCCGGTGCAGCATCCGCCGCGTTTGATCCTGCGGTTGAAACCTACAGCCCGCAACAGGCTGTTTTTGAAGGTAAGCGGGCTGTAGACATTCTCAGGGAGCGTTGTCCGAAAGGCCTGACCGATCTTAATATCTCGACTTCAGTGACTTCGTCAAGGATTGTTAACACTTCAGGATTCGATGCTTCGTATACTACGACAGATCTTCAGCAATACATCACTCTTGTAGTAGTAGAAGGAGACTCGATACTCTGGATCGGTGATGGAAATCATTTCGGGACTCTCGACATTCGCACGGATGCTTATATCAATAAAATTTCTGAGCTCGCAGCTTGCGCTGAAAAAAAAGCGCCCAAAGTATCCGGTTCTCTTCCTGTCATTTTCACCGCACAGGAAATGCCTAATCTCGTTGAAGCGTTTGAACTAGGAGTAAACGGAAGACGGTTTGTGAAGGGCGATAGTCCCCTTGTCGGGCGTGAAGGTGATAAAGTGCTGGGGGAAATTACCCTTACTGATGATCCTTTTTATGCAGGAGCGCCGGGCAGCAGACCCTTTGATGATGAAGGTATACCTTCGCAGCGAACGGTTTTATTCGAAAACGGTGTTTTCAAATCATTTCTTTTTAATCTTGATACCGCTGCCCAGGCGGGGAGAGTATCAACCGCCAGCGCTCAGCGCGGATTGCTGTCTGCTCCGACAGTAGGAACTTCAAACCTGGTAATGTCCTCCGGGAAATCCAGTCTGGAAGATATGATGCGGAGCATGGATGAGGGAGTGATCGTTTACGGTGTTCTCGGGGGAGGGCAGTCGAATCTTCTTGCAGGTGATTTTGCTCTCAACATCATGCTGGGATTCCTTGTAAAAAAAGGGGAGATCACGGGGCGTCTTATTGATACCATGGTTTCCGGAAATGCATACCAGGCGTTCGGATCTATTTCCGAATCAAGTTCGGATATAAAACCGGCAGGTTCGATTTTCGTCCCGGATGTTCTATTTCCTTCTCTTTCAGTTTCAAGCCGGTGAAGTTTGATAGTAGTGTCAGGATATATTATGATATGCTGGTTAAAAACATATCTTTCCAATTAAAAATATTAAACCGCTTATCATTTGACGCAGCAAAGGGAAAAAATGAGCAGATAAAGACGCCCTCACCCCATGTCCCCTCTCCCGTGAACGGGCGATGGGAAAACCCTGATATATTTTATAATCCATTCTCTATCATGCAGATATGGACTTTCCCCTCTCTTTTCAAGAGAGGGGATCAAGGGGTGAGTTAAAACGTGCTGTTTAATCTCGATAAGCGTAAATATTATAAACAATTCCAACCGGAAATATATGCAGTATAGAAAATTTATAATACGTTCTGGCGATGACTATTTCGGCGCTGCCGGTGAACAACAAATTCAGAGAAAACCCAATTACACGCTCCACATTATTCTCTTTCTCCTGACAGCATTCACTACAACTACTATGGGTGCGCTCATGACGGAAGTCAATCCCTATCAAAGCTGGAGCAGTTTTGCAAAAGGGCTTCCTTATTCTATAGCTATTCTCAGTATTCTTGGCATACATGAGTTTGCTCATTATTTTGCTGCAAGGATATGGGGGATAACGGTAACTCCGCCTTATTTTATTCCTGCGCCCATTCGTCCAATCGGAACATTCGGAGCGATAATAAGTATAAAATCCTCGATTCCCAGCAGAAAGGCGCTTATTGATGTTGGCGCTTCAGGGCCGATAGCCGGTTTTATTCTGGCTGTTATCGCATGTATAATAGGGCTGAAAATGTCCGAGATCGTTCCTTTGCAGTCTCAACAGGAGTACATGATCCTTGGAGATTCATTGCTTTTTAAGATTTTCGGTTATTTTCTTGTTGGGCCTATTCCCGCTCATTACGATCTGAATCTTCACCCAATTGCTTTTGCCGGCTGGATCGGACTTTTTATCACAGCGCTCAATCTTCTTCCCATCGGGCAATTGGACGGCGGGCATATCCTTTTTGCGCTTTCACCCCGTCTGCATGAATTATTCCGCCGTATCAGAATACCTCTGCTGCTCCTTCTCGGCATGACACTATGGAGCGGATGGTATGTATGGGCTGTGTTCTCGATCTTTTTCGGTACCCGTCATCCATACCCAGACACAATGGAACCGGATATTG
The DNA here is from genome assembly GCA_041665965.1 of Candidatus Latescibacterota bacterium. Taxonomy (GTDB): domain Bacteria; phylum Latescibacterota; class Latescibacteria; order Latescibacterales; family Latescibacteraceae; genus JAUYCD01. Next base: position 2,866 of record JBAYHX010000186.1, on the reverse strand, counting down.
GTACTACTCGTAAAATAGCAGCCGTGGCAGCGATAGTTATTTTCATCCTTTGTATCATACCGATACCGGTTAAGGTGGGATGAAAAATGAAACGAACATTTTTGATAATTTCCGCACTTCCGCTCATTGTGATTTATCTGATGTCCTGCAATAATCCGTTCAGTACCCGGACTCCCCAGACACCTCCGCAGGGGGGAGCGGTTATTCTACCGCCTACATCGCCGGAGAAGGTTTTAAACAACCTTGTCGAATCGTTAAGAACAAAGAGTTTTCAGGATTACATGGATGTTTTCAGCGATCCATTTACTTTCAGCCCGGATCCTCTTGATTCCCTGGAATATGAACAGGAATTTCAAAGCCCCTGGAATCGTGAAAAAGAAACGATATTCGCAATGAATTATTTCATCCCTGATTCAACTTTTACCATCTCTCTTGATACCTACAGTAATCCGGTATATAACGCCTCCGACCAGATGTATCGCTACTATTACAAACTTACCTTTGGAAGGGAGGGGAGTGAAGAAGTTACAAGAGGAGAAGCCTGGCTTTATTTCCGTGAAAATTCTGAGGGGAAATGGAGCATTTATCTTTGGGTGGATCATCGTGTGCAGACAGGAACAAAAACTTGGGGAGCTGTCAGAGCAAGATACAGCTAATTTTCCTGTTGCATATTATAATGATTTTCGATAATGTAGTATATATAGTGTGGCGATAAACCATGCTATCATCCTTTTTCAGACAGATAAGTATCCGGGGACTAATTCACATGGTAATCATTGCGAAAAGAAGTTGTTTTATACTGATGGCATTACTGATTATTCTTTTCTCCGGTTCTTGTATCTTTTCACCGGAAAAAGATCCTACACCTATAATAGTTGTAGGAAAAATCGAAAGTCCTGTTTCACCGGAAAAAGTTGTGAATAATCTTAAAGTGGCTTTTCAGCAGCTCAATATCAATTTTTACCGTGACTGCCTTAATGACAATTATTTTTATGAGAACAAGTCGACGACTGATACTCTCGACATCCGCTGGTCCAAATCTGAAGATGTCCAGGTTATTGAAAATATTATGAATAACTGTACTTCATTCGTTTTTACTTCCAGCGAATACGGTAGTATCGAGGAATGGGGCAAGGATGTTCTCAACCCCCCCAACGGGGCTTTGATAGTGGATGAGCATCCAAGTGAGGTCTGGCTGGTAAAAACGTATTTGATCGATATGGATATAACTACGAAAACATACGGTGATTTCAAAGTACATCAGCTCATGGAATTCAAATTCCTTCAGAATTCTCAAACAAAATTGTATTCAATTATTCAGTGGAATGACCTTACCACTCAGTAACAATACCTGGAGACACTGCTGTTTGAATAGAAAAAAGAACGATAGTATTACCTTTCTCGTCCTATCTGTTGTTCTGGCTTTCGCCGCGTTTTCAACTGCAGGGATCGCGGTATATCTATGGTATGTTTCCAACCATCAAAAAGCCCTGCAAAATATTACTCAACTTTATACTGTACAATCCGATCCAAAGGGTTTTTCTGAGGAACTTTCCACAGCAATACGGCCAATACTTTCTGAATTCGGTGTATCAAAAAAAGACATCAAATATGCCGCATCGAAACTGGCTGTGAATGGAATTAATTATAGTTATTCTGTGAATATCCCCTCAAAAACATCCCTGACGCTTTTAAATTATAAAGTGAATATACTGGCCCGAAAAATCGGTGGTAAAGTGATGTCAGGTTCCGAGAGTTCGGACAGCCAGTCACTGACCCTGATTTTGGGAACAAGAGCTACTCCTACGGATATGATTGTTTTTAAGAAAAACCTGAGCCCGGTAACAAAACAGATCAAAGCAGCAATCATTATCGAGGATGTTGGCCTTCAACCTGTCGAAAATCTTATCCGTATTTGCAATTCGAGTCAGAAAATTACACTATCCATACTCCCTTTCCAGCGTTATACCGAGCAGGCGGTTAAATTCGCCTCTGAAAATAATATTCCCTATATTCTCGATATGCCTTTCGAATCAAAATCATTAAAAGAGCGCCCTCAGGCAGGTTCAATTTTAACAATTGATTCAGAAACAGAAATTGTGGAAAAACTGACGCGGGCTTTCAAAAATGTCAAAGGAGCACAAGGAGCCAATAATCATCTTGGTTCAAAAGCTGTTGAGGATATACCGGTTATGGAGTCGGTCATGAATTTTCTAAAATCTAACAATTATTTTTTTGTGGATACAAAAGCTTCCCCTGAATCAGCAGGATTCAAAGTGTCGCAAAGGATTGGAGTTAAAAGTGTCATGACACCAGGATACATAGACAATGAAGGAAATCGTACCGCCATAGAAAACAGAATAGAAATGTTCTCAAACCAGGCAATTGAAAAAGGGTCCATTATTATTATCGGTCATGACCGTCCCATAACAATCAGTGTGCTAAAAAAATATCTTCCCATATTTGAGCAAAAAGGAATTCGGCTGGTACGTGTTGCAGATATTGTGAAATAAAGCTTATCTTTTATGGCATTAGAATATAAAATGGATCATATATCGTAGTTTGTGCTCCTGGCAGTACTATTTTCTTGTTAAAACATTTCTGATACATCCACGAAGTTCCCCTTCTTTTTCTTCACATCTATCATTGTTGAGCGATCAATAAAATTCCTTGATTGTAACTTTCAGAAAAGCATACTGATTAGCACGATCAATTCGTCTTTATCTTTGAGTTATTATATTCATTTTCGCTTATCGAGATGACTCCGCTAAATGTGTTTATATTCAGTAAAGATAACCCCCTTCTGGCCTTTCAGGCCACCTTCCCCCCTTGCGGGGGGCAGGAACAGCATGTGGCTCCTCAACTT
>JBAYHX010000185.1:0-6731 GCA_041665965.1 Candidatus Latescibacterota bacterium | reverse complement strand
AGATGAATATATTCTGTTCTCGATACATTTTCTCTTCCGTTCACAAAAGCCCCCTATCGGCGCTATCGCACCACTTTCCCCCTGAAGGGGGCACGTTATTATGATGCAGACGGTTATGTCCTGCCCCCCAATGGGGGGAAGGATGTCACAAAGTGACAGGAAGGGGGCTGACTGAAAAATTAACCGGACAGTTCTGAACTATTATATCTCTTTTATTGGTGGGCGATACTGGATTCGAACCAGTGACTTCCTCCTTGTAAGGGAGGCACTCTGAACCAACTGAGTCAATCGCCCAGAAAGAGAGGGGCTATAGCTTATGTTTAATTTTTTCCTGTGGAGTTTGTGGTGAAACTGTCTCCGCAGGAACTGCCTTTTTTTTACGAAAATCAACCATAAGGGCTATCGGCATTGCAATAAGATAGCCGGCCACAAGAGTAATCGGACCGAGGGTAAGCGAAGTAAAACTGTCTGCACCGCCAATAGACAGAAAGAGGTATCCGAGAGCGATTACCCCGATGGCGGCGTAGTAATATTTCATATTATGAGTAAAATCTATTTTCTCTGTTTTTTCTAAACCTCTGCGGGGCGGCATGTATCATCCTTTCTCACAAATCACACACGGCTAAAATAGCATATTTTACTACAGGGTGTCAAGAAGTTTGTCTGTGAAGGTTCTTGACTTTGAACGGGCAACATGTTATTTTTATTCAGTTGCGTATGAGTCCGATAAATATAGTCTGGTCTTAACACCGGAAGGTATGGACAGAATTTTTTAAATACGTAGAGAAACCATCTGCTCTTTAATCACTGCTGCGGGTGGTTTTAAATATTTTTACCTTTTGAATTCTATTGTTTACCCATATCAGGAGGAGAGAGATGTTATTCAGACCCGAGGGAATTGCTCCCGCGATGCTGACCGCATTCGATGAGGATGGCTCGGTTAATGCGGAAGTAATGGCAGACATAGTCGATTTTTGTTATAACAGCGGATGCAAGATGCTATTCACCGTTTCAAGTGTCGGGGAGTTCGTGCACCTTGAAACTGATGAAGCCTGCAACCTTATGAATATTGTAAAAAAGGCATCCCGGGGAAGGATCCCTGTTTTGGCCGGGGTAACCGCAAGCCACATCGAAAAATCAATCGAGCTTGCCAAATACGCCCGTGAAATCGGCTGCGAAGGCGTTGTTTGCTCTCCTCCCTACTACTATTCTGTCACACAGGAAATAATCGAACGTCACTTTGAGATGCTTGCGGAAGCAGTTCCCGATATATCCATCGTCATGTATAACATCCCTCTTTTCTCTACCCCTCTTTCTTATGACCTGGTTAAAAGGGTATCGACAATCCCGAATGTAGTCGCCATGAAAGATTCTTCCGGTTCCGTGGTCGACCTGATCCATTTTATGGACAAATGCCGTCTGGTCGGTTCCAATATCAATATTCTCTCAGGCCGTGAGGAAAACATTTTCGGGGCTACCATGATAGGCGGCAAAGGCGCTATGGTCGGCACCGCCAATATTTTCCCGGAAATTCTGGTAAAGATATACAATGCCACTCTGGCAGGCGATTATGAAACAGCCCGCTCGCTCCAGTTTGCTATCTGCCTCTCGATCCGCACCATGTTCAGCGTGCCGTTCCCGCTTGGGTTCAAGGCTGCGATGGAAGTGCGCGGATTCAAGATGGGCCCGCCGAAAGCGGCTCTCACCGATGCCGACAAGATTCGCGCCGAGGGATGCAAGAACCGCCTCCATACCATCCTTTCCGAACTCTGCGAATACGCAGATATCCCGCTGATTCGCGGAAGAGGGTAATAAAGAAAAAGATGAAGGATGAATAGAAGATAATAACAGCAAAAGAGAAATGAAGGCCCCCTTTCCATGCGGAGAGGGGGTTTTTCATTTTTGGATATGGTACGGTCTGCTCTCCTTAAAAATAGATGCCGAAGCTATACTGAATGACAAGTACACAATTCTGCGTAAGAAATTTTTAAAATTTCAGAAATTTCTCTTGACAAACCACTACAACCTTACAATTATTACTAATAACATAAGAAGGATCCTGCATTGAATAAAATTAACCGTTATCTTTCACGCGCCGAATGGGCTATGAAGATATCCCGTTGATTCGTGGAAGAAGCCCCACAGGTCCAAAGCAAAAAGGAATAAATAAGGATGATCCGCATACTCATACTGATTTTCGCGGCGGCTCTCACTTCCCAGGTGATTGCTCAGAATTATCCCCCAAGAATGTATTTAAAAGTTTCACAAATGGATACGATTACAATAAAAATCCCTGAATATGATGTTACGGTAAAACTTAAGGATAGAAAAGGTACTTTTAAAAAAGGCTCGGTAACCGGGACGGTAACTTTAGACAGTCGCTTTCAGGGAGAGCCGCTAAGTAAGGATCTAAAAGATAATGACTTTATTGGTATACTCACCGTAGATACAGTCATATCTCACCCAAAAGCCGATAAATCTCTACCGACAAGATATCTGATATTATTCCACGCTCTTGGATATAAGTTTGAACAATGCGATTTTTTTCGGATTGGATTTGAGTTTAAAGTAAAAGATTTCTGGACCGAAAGATGGGCTGGCGGGGCAATGAAGAATTTAGAATTGCGTGGAACGAATAACTATAAAGTCATTGTAAAATTGCTTACCTGGCGTGAAGGTGCATCTATAGACGACACTCCGACTGTGGAACATGAATTTAAACTCACAGTTTCAAAACACCATTTCATGGAAAAACAGTAACTACACTTCTGAACCACTGATGCGCATGATGCAAATGATAGAAGATGATGAAAAGATCATGTGATAGGCGATTAAGACGAAAAATTCGAAGATTTTTGTTCTAATTTATCAGAGTAATCCTGTAATCCAAAAAATCAAGGTTCAGACCATTTTTTCATTCTGTCTCCTGACTTCTGGCTCCTGACTCCTGTCTTTTTAATACTTCATTTTCGCCACCACGCTCGTATCGATATAGATGTCTCCTGCGAATGCCGAAGGTGCGCTCCGGTCGTGTACCCGGACGCTCAGGCCGAACTTTTGGTACCCCATGCGGCGGGCGTATTCAAGAGCGCTCTCACGGGCGATTTCGAGCGCATTTTCCTTGGCTTCCTCCAGCTTCCGAAAGACATGCATTCCCTCCGGCGAATAGAGGAGAAATTTCCCTTTCCCGTCCGGCATGATCGAGAGATCGATGTGCATACCGCCGGCGCCCGCGGCCGCTCCGACAGCATTTGCCACCTCGCCCCACTGCGGAATGATAACCTCACAGGAAAGGTGACTTTCGATACCTTCGAGCATGAAACGCGCCGGAGCCCCGATGCCGACAAGGGGATTTTTCAGCCGGTAGATAACCTCGATCCTGTCGTCATTCCCGAATGTCCCTTCGCAATAATCGCAGCCAGGGAAAGCCCGGCCTTCGTTCCCTCCCGAAAGAATTTCGGTGATAACGGAGGCGGCGGCAAGACGGTGAATTTCTTTCCATATGCGGTTCACCAGTTCCCCGGTTGACAGGCCGGAGCGCTCGCTGAAAAGCTCAAGCATGATCTCGGCGGCGCGGCCTTTCCATTTTTTTACTTTCCCCTCTAAAACCATGATATCGGTAGGAGTCAACCCGCTCCGGCGAATGATTCCCAGCTCTTCAAGCCGTTCCGTTCCCAGAAGCGAAAGATAGGGATAGGAAAGCAGCCGTGAAAGTTCAACCTCCGAGACCGGCCCTTTTTGAAGGATATCAAGGATCATTTTCTCACGGCTGGTCAGGCCAGAATGATTCTCCGGCGTGCGGACCATCACGTAAAATGTCCCCGGCTGAACGAGACCGTAATCAGAGCCGCTGAATCCTTTCAATCGCTTAAGATCGGAGAGGATAGCGGGATGTTCGGATGCAAGCACGCATATCGGCACAGCCCTTCGCGGGCCGACCTGAATCTGCCCGTGTTCCCACTGGATGACACTGTCGCCGCCGAGGCCGAGGGTTCGTATATCGGTCGCATGGATAGAGGTTGTGTATTTTCCCACAGAAGAGCCCCGCCCGGTGCGTCTGGCGCTGCCGCCCTCGATTACCGCTATATCCGTAGTGGTGCCGCCGATATCGGCAAGCACGCAGGATTCCCTGCCGGTCAGGAAGCGCACACCCTCGACCGAGGCCGCCGGCCCGGAAAGGATCATCCTGACCGGTTTTTCTTTCGCTTCGGATGCATTCATGAGCATTCCCTCCGTGGTGACCAGCCGCACCTCGGCAGGCATGGAGAGTTCTTCCACCACTTTGCCGATGGAATCGATCAGCATGGTGATCACCGGAAGAAGCCGTGCATTCAGAAGAACCGTTTGGGCGCGCCGCACGGAATCGATGTCATCGGTCAGCTCGTGACCCATGACCGCCGGAACAGCGAAATGCTCCCTGAGAATTCGAAACGCCCGTATCTCGTGTTCGGGATTACGGGTTGCCATATAGGAGGAGAGTGCCAGCGACTCCATTCCTTTAGCTATCAGCGCCTCCGCGGCTTGGATCAGCGCCTTTTCATCGAGTTTCTCGATTTCAATTCCGTAAATATCGTGTTTCCCCGGCACAATTGTCCTGATATCGCCCGAACCAATGGTAACCCGTTCCGCCACATCATTATCATAACCGATGAGGATGAGACCTGTCCGCGAACCCTTTTCCTCGACAATGGCATTGGTCGCAAGTGTTGTCGAGATTGCCAGACGGCCGGCGGTTTTCCGGAGCGTTTCCGGCAGGGTGAGAAGCGCATTCCGTACGCCGATCGACAAATCATGGTGAGTTGTTGGAGATTTCCCGGATGCGAGCACACGGTGTTTTTTGAGCGAGACCGCCACCGCATCGGTGAATGTGCCTCCGGCATCTATCCCGATTACAAGATCGGTTCCTCCGGAAGGCGCATGTTCAATCGAGGGGATTTCTCTGAATCCGCTGTCATAGAACCAGCATCGTTCGTAGTCATCACGGAAAGCGGTTGAATCGGCCGTTTTTTCCCCCCGGGCGGCGATAACCTCATCTATTCCCCCGAGCACCAGAGTTTCACCCGGCTCGAGAACAAGAAAGCGTTCGCTGTCCCAGTTCCCCGAAATGAGGTCAAGAATAAGGCCAAGGTCACCCCGAACCTCATCGAATTTCCAATCACGCGCCCCGCAGAACTGACAGGCTTTCTCCCGCAGCTTGTCCCCGCCCGGCAAACCGCTTTCCACATAAGCGCCCCGTGAATAATTTTTGATCCAGGCCTGCTCCTGATTCTCGATAATGAACCGTGCGAGTTCCTCCTCACCGTACCGCTCACGGTATTCTTCGAAGTTCTCCTCGTACTGCTGGTAGACACCTGCATATTTTTCGGACATGCCCGGCTGGAGCTTTCCGCTGATGAATCCCGGGGTGAACCAGTAGGTTCCCGGGGCATTCGAAAACTCTTCCATGTACCGTTCTTTCGAACCGAGGAAAAGGGTGATGCAGTCATGGGCGCGGGGCACAACAAGGCGGTATTTCCGGCTGGAGATTCCAAGAGTCCCGCGTGAGCAGATTCCATATCCAAGGAGTATCGCGTCGAGCGGTTCATCGGCTTCTTCGGCGGCGGCTATTTCCTGACGGATGAGGGTTTGAAGACGGGCGGGTTCACGGTGCAGTCCCTGCTCCAGCCAGACTTCATCAAGCTGAACATCGGGGGGAATGTCCTTGCGAAGAGCATCTATTTCTTTGCGGAATACGCCGCAGATGATGAGTTTATATCGTTTAATGGGAAACCTCAAAATAATTGCACTTTGTTAACTTATAAATCCGGATAATTCATAAAAAATATATTCATCACAATACCTTGGGTACTAAATCCCCTCTGCCTGTCGGCATCTCCCCTTTTTAAGAGGAGAATTTTAATGGCTTTTTTGAACCCCCTTAACAAGGGGGTCGCCGCAAAGCGGCGGGGGGATTATTTATCCGTAAGTTTATGGGTCGGATTTATTCAATCTTCTGTTCTCCAAATAGTTACTTCTTCCCTACCCTTTTGTTCCGAGTTCCATGAAGAGGAGGATATTTTCTTTCGCCGATGAATTGATAGGATCATAGAACGGTGTCGCCGAAGGGGCGAGGATATACGGCGCATTGGTTCCACGGGCGCCGTCAAGGCAGGTTTCCACAGCCTTTCGGAGTTCATCTTTCGTTCCCATAGTGAACAACACCTCGTCGATGCCGCCAAACACGACCCCGCGTCCACAGGCGGCGGCAAGAGCTTCCGAAACGGTCACATTCCCCCGCGGCGGAGGCTCGAACGGCTCGATAAACGAATATCCCATCTCCCAGATATCATTCATGATATCCCGAACCGGCCCGTGACAGTGAAAAGAGGCCGGCACACTGTAACGACGGGTAATCGCAGCCACTTTTTTATAGAATTCACCCTCGAACCGGAGAAAGTTTTCGCGGCTCATGAACGGCGGTGCGGCCATTTCAGCCCCGATAAGCCGAAGGATGAACGGACAGCCTGCTTCACGGCACAATTCCTCGATACCCGCAGTAATTCTCCCGGCGGTTGTCGATAAAAGCAGTTCTATCGTTTCCGGCTCTGTGAGCGTTTTTATGTAAAACAGTTCGGTCGTGAACATTTCGCAAACCGTGTAGAACGGATCGCATACTTCCACATAAGGAAGGCCGTGCTCCCCGATCTGCCGCTCTTTTTCACGCACAGCTTCGATGTCGGGTTTTGCAGGGT
>JBAYHX010000184.1:0-6756 GCA_041665965.1 Candidatus Latescibacterota bacterium | reverse complement strand
GGGCAATACTCCTTTTCTGAATCGATTCATGATTATCGCTAATCTAAATCTAATCAGAACATGGGGTTTGCCCAATTCTTTTCTATTTTAACCGGACACTACTGTGAAAAAAGATTAAATGCACGCTATATCTTCTTTATCGCTGAAACTCACCCCCTAACCCCCTCTCTATGATAGAGAGGGGGAACAACAAGTCTTGTAACGAGTTATCTCCTCTCGTGTTTGCAGGGTCCCCGACTTTTGCGCAGCAAAAGGTGGGGTGCCAAGAGAGGAGACCAAGAGGTGAGTTTAAAAGAAGAGGTGATTCAAATTCAATAATGTGTTTTTCAAAAAACTTTTAAGTCCTACTCGATTTCCAGAATTCCGAGTGTATCACGGTTGATGATTTCCTCGATAACCTCTGACGGGACAGGAGGAAGCCCGGAGTTCTTTATGATGTGATTGAGGTTACGGACATTGACCACCGATTCCTGAGGCAGCGTGAACGGGAAATCGCTCCCGAAGAAAACCTTGTGCACCGGTCCGTACTCGACAAGGAGCCGCATGGTATTATAGAATTGCCACGGGCGATAGTAGAGGGCGGAGCAATCCGCGTAAACGTTTTTATGCCTTCGGATAATGGCGATGGTTTCGCCTGACCAGGGATGCCCGAGATGCGCCAGAACGAGTTTGAGATCCGGGAAATCGACCGCCACCTGGCTCATGTGGACCGGATTCGCATAGTCGATCGGAGAGGCGCTTGAAAAGGTTGTCGCCATGTGGACAAGGATCGGCAGATTATGCTTCTGCGCATACGCATAGACCATCCGGTAACGGTTATCGAGAGGATGCACTCCCTGATAGATCGGGCCGAGTTTGATGCCTTTCGCTCCCATATCCTGATGAGTACGTTCCAGTTCCTCCATGAAACCGGGTTCGTTCGGATCCACCGAGGTGAAAAAAATCAAACGGTCAGGGGCTTTATTCACCTGTTCCTTGACCGTGTCGTTGGAAATGTTGAAACCGCTCTGAAGAGCCCGGAGACCGAAAACCACAGTCTTGTCCACCGCCGCAGTCGCCTGAAGGTGAAGCTCGCTGCTCATCACATAATTGCCATTTGACATCCGGGCATTGTTCAAATCGTTAAACAATTCCGGGCCGAGCTCTTCCTGCTTCCAATAGTGAGTGTGCACATCGACAATCATTTTATTGTCCTTTGAGAAATTAATATTTTGAATGGTATTGCGTATTCCGTGTCAACCTCGATCAACCTGATGAATGTATTGCCATTTTCCTTCGGGATAATCCTTACATCCGGGAGATCATGGTTCAGAGTTTTTGTTCGTTTCTCTGCATTTTTTCGAAATCACATAAAAAAAAGCATCTAATCCGGATAATTCATAAAATATATTTGTCATACCACAGAGGAAGAAAATCCCCTCTGCCTGCCGGCATCTCCCCTTATTAAGAGGAGAATTCATTTTTTACTCTTTCAGAAAGATGCGCTTCGCTTTCATAAAGATGCACTTCGCTTTCAAAAAGATGCGCTCCGCTTTCAAAAAGATGCGCTTCGCTTCTGCACCCCCTTAACAAGGGGGTCGCCGCATTTGGCGGCGGGGGGATCTTTGTCTTTGAGTTTATTAATAGATCGGGCTGAAAATAAATAATAATACATCATTTTTAAATTTCTAAATAAAATCGTCTTGAAATGAACCGCTGAATGTTGTATCATTGATTCAATGGACAAAAATCCCAAAATATCCGGCGTTCTGCCCATACTCCAGATGCCGTACAACGAGAACGACACGATCGATTTCGATACTCTGTGCCGTGAGATAGATTATGTAATCAGCGCTGGGTGCGACGGTGTCGGGCTTGCTCTTGCTTCCGATCTCTTGCGGCTCACTCACGAGGAACGTCTCGAGGTGACCGTGAAAATACCGCAAATGGTTGCGGGAAGGGTAACGGTGACCATCTCCTGCGGAGCCGAGACGATCAAGAACGCGGTCAGGTATGCTGTCGCAGCAGAACGTGCGGGCGCACAGGCGGTCATGGCGATTCCTCCCCTGTCGTGCAGGCTTCCCGAAAACGAGATTTTCGGATATTACAAGGCTATCCACGATGCGATCGATATTCCTCTTGTCATCCAGGATGCCAGCGGATATCTCGGTCAGTCGCTTTCACTGAATCTTCTGGTAAGGCTCCGGAACGATCTGTCTCCGCGGATTTATTACAAACCGGAAGCCCCTCCGATCGGTCAGACTATCAGCCGTATCCAGAAAGCGTTGAATAAGGAAGGCGTCATTTTCGAGGGAATGGGCGGCCTTCAGCTCGTCGATTCGTTCCGTCGTGGAATTTCCGGAACGATGCCCGGCTGCGACCTTATTCACGGTTTGGTTGAGTTATGGCGTGCTCTCTCGCGCGGCGATGACCCTCGGACGTACGAAGTATATTTTCAGATTTCGGCAATTGTGCTTCACCAGCTCCCGACCCTTGATTCGTTCCTGACCATCGGAAAATATCTTCTCATGAAAAAGGGAGTATTCAAAAACAGACTTCTGCGGAAGCCTTCCAATTATGAACTGGATTCGGAAACAACCGCCGAGATCGACCGTCTGTTCGCCCTCTATGAAAACGCCCTGGGAAAATAATTTATCCTCTGGTTACCTTTTCAAAAAATACCTTTCCCCATTTTTCCATAAAAACCCTTCCCGTTCGAGTTCGTGGAGATTTTTCGTTATCCGTTCTTCGTCCTGGCCGGAGTTTGCAACTAATTCAGAGGCGGTAAGCTCTCCCCGGGATGCAAGCAGGCTAAGGATTGCGCCGCGTACCTGACGGTTCGAGCCCTGAAAGGGGCTCTGTTTCTGATAATGAGCGCTGCGGACATTCGGGTTTTTAACCAGTTTTTTCAACATGACGCCGTAATCCATAAGCGCATAATACCAGATACGGGGATTCACACGGTCGAGGGTTTGTTCGACCAGAGGCAGAATATCGCTGTCTTTGACTTTATCCTGTCCGGGGAAAAAGAAATGGATGAAAACGCGCCTAATGTTGGTTTCTATGAATACGGAAGGATAATTGAACGCAAAAGCGGCAATTTCTCCCGCGGTGGTTTTGCCGATGCCGGGAAGGGTTTCGAGAATCTCCGGTTCGCAGGGAAGAACACATTGAAAATCGTTCATCACCCGACAAGCGATTTCGATCAATGAGAGCGCGCGGCGGTTGTATCCGAGACCCTGCCAGTAAGGAAAGAGAGTCCCCGGCGTGGCCGAAGCAAGCGTTTTGAAATCGGGAAACACCCTGATGAATCCAACATACTTCGCGGTAACCCGCTCTGCCTGTGTCTGCTGGAGCATGATCTCGGAGACAAGGATATTATAGGGATTGCCGGTCTCCCGCCAGGGGAAGATACGGGGCTGAGTTGAATAATAATCGTAAATCGTGCGCCGAAAACTGTCAATTATTTCAGGAGAGAGTTTTTCATCCATTCCAATATGAATACCTTTGGTAATTTGAAATATTGTCCGCTTAGTTGTCTGACTCGTCAAAGAAAAGACTCACCCCCTGAACCCCCTCTCTCACAAGTTAAAGAGGGGGAAACCCCGATGGCTTTTCTCAAGATATTCGGTATGAGGAAAAGAGTTTTTTTGATGTGTCCCCAAAAAGTCAAGAAGTTGGGGTGAGTTACATCACGATAAACGTAAAAAACCTAAACGGACAGAGTATCCCGGAAATATACCCAGGCGCTGAGAGTCAGGCATATGAGCGTCACTGCATAAGCGATTAAAAAATATGACGGCACACAGAAAGAAATATAAGGAATCTGCACCGGTGTGAACAGGATATCGTACATTCCACGGGAAGATTCAGCCGCGGTTTGTGCGGACACCATCCATCCCTGCATTATGGCCGGCCAGTCGGGAATGCTGTTCCATACGGAAATTAAACGATCCGATGCAGTTCTCACTCCGGGATTTTCAAGGATGTAAACGATCAGATTGAAAAATCCAAGCGCCGCAAAAACGAACGCCGCCGCTAAAGATAGATATTTCGGGAACACGTTTCCCCGCGCGGGAACTGTGTCCTCTTCTGCGAGAGCGAGTATTTTTTCGGTCAATCCTGCGGGCGCTTTTATCTGCACGGCAGTGTTCAGCGCTGAAAAGACAATCTCATGAATTTTAACCGCACATGCGCAGTCGCGGCAGGAAAGCCGGTGCTCAGTTAAGAGTCTCTCTGTTTCCGCGTCCAGAATCCCTTCCAGATATTCCGGAATCATATCTTCAAATTCTCTGCAATTCACAGCCTCGTCTCCTTTATTCAAAAGCCCCGGGTTTGCCGAAATCTTTCGCCAGCCGGACCGCAAGCTGCATACGGCCCCGCTTGATGTAGGTGGCAACCGTCGCTGCGGGTATTTCCATCGCTTCCGCTATTTCATCGTACGACATATCGTTAAAATGATAGAAGCTTATGGCCATCGCCCATTTTGGCGGAAGGCTTCGTATCTGAGTCCTGATATATTCGGCAGTCTCTTTTTCCTCAAATAAAGCTGCGGGATCGGAACAGTCTGCCGGAAGAAAATCTTTCAGTGTTGTTCCTCCGTCATCCAGTTCGTCGTCAAGACTGGAAACTGAAAGTTCCTTTTTACGGAGTTTCGAGATACAGACATTGGCGGTTATCCGATAAATCCAGGTGGATAGTTTGCTCTCTCCTCTGAATTCCTCACGGGATCGATGGATGCGGAGAAACACATCCTGAGTGGCTTCTTCTGCGTCCTCATGGCTGCCCAGCATCCGGTAGGCCTGATTATACACTCTGTCCTGATAATCGGCCAAAAGCTGCCGCATTTCTTCCGCCATCGACCTGCTTCCCGGCCCGATTATGAGTAGCGATGATATTTTTTAAAATGAATATACAACGTATAGTGTCCTGATTTGACATGTATCTCTGTACTGTTAGACAACATTAGTGTAAAATTAATTTCAAAGAAAACTGAAATATTTCATGCATCCACCGGCGTCAAAGATAATAATGGAAAAGACTATCGAAAAAAAAGTGTTTGATTGAAAGTTTCACCCAAAAAACAGCATCATAGATAGTAGAAATGAAGAAATCAACACTATAAAAGGAGAAGTTCTATGCACGACCTCATTCCCACCTTAGCCATACTCATTCCGATCTTTGGCATTGTCATTGGTATCGGTGGGCCGGTAGTAGTTATTATCGTACTTGCCAGATACTGGCATATGCGGAAAATGGAGATGATTCGCCGGGGAACAAACCATACTATATATACACCTGTCTATCCCGGAGCAAAATCCCTGCTTTGGGGGCTGCTGCTATCATTTCTTGGTATTGCGGCGCTTATTTCAACATATTTTCATTCCGATACAGACTTCTTGAACTTCGGTCTTCTCATCCTGGGCGCAGGATTGGCATTGCTCGTGTATTGGAAATTGACCGCCCCGGAACGTGAGCGGATGCGCCGTCTCATTGAGGAACGGTTCCCCGCGAAAAAAACATCTTCACAGAAAACAACACCCCAGCCGTCTTGTCCGGAAACCGAGTCTCATGCGCCGGAGGGCAGTGGCCAGGCGATGTGAAAGTATTGCCTATCTATAATAGGAAAGAGACCACGAGGTTGATTTATAGAAGAGGGGGGATTATCTTTATTCTAAAATCACAGAAAATGTGAATTATACACATTTTAAATGCGGGATTAGAATCAAAAACTTTACGCTTACCGCTTGTATATTTTAAGTCAGATTATTATACCGTTTCCACCCTCCAGTTCTCCAGCCATTTATAATGAACGGGGAGATAGGTGCCTTTCGCAGCGCCAACTTTAACGCTCAGATTATCGAGCATCGTTTTTTCATAATCCGATATCTGGGGAGTATACGCCGATTCCAGATTTGTCACTAATTCCTCCATGCTGTTCATGGCAGCGAACGTGGTATTAACATCCTCGTTCTGATAGACATGACGGAGCATAGCCTGTATGATGTTGGCCTTTTTGTCCTCGAAAAAGTGTTGAGCTGTGGCAAATTGGACCATGTACTCGCTTCCAAGTGGTTTGATGCCGAGGATCCCAATATTCAAGCTTTTGCAGCGAGTCAGAAGTGTGGAATAATCATTGGCCGGATATCCCGGATCATTATAAATTCCTTTGTTATGGTAAAAGTTGAAGGGAAGCATCAGGTAGTCGATCCTGTCGCCGTAGCGGTCAAGGAATCCCATTGCTTCAGTTGCATCATGGGAGACAATTCCGATAGCTCGTATCTTTCCGGCTTTCTTATTGGTTTCAAGGAAATTCATGCGGGTATCGTCAACGGTAAAAAGACGGTATAGATCAATATAATCGGTTAAAAAAGATTTCAGAGCGCCATCTATTTCCGCCTGAATAGAACTCGGGCTTTGCATGATAACCAGCGATATGACTACTTCCTTGCGAAAACTTTTAAGACTTTGACCCATGGGTGCAAACTGCTTAAGGCCGTGGTCGTAAACATCGAATACAGTGATACCGCCCTCGTACCCGGCCTTGATCATCTTGTCACGGAGAGTTGGATTTTTAACAAGTGTATCCGTCATGTGGGAGCCAAATCCCAAAATAGAAACCTGTATGCCGGTTTTACCTATTGTTCTCTTTGGTATTTCTCTTTTTGGGGTAATTTTGTCGAAAGCGGATGACATGAGTACATCATTACACCCCAAAACCGGTAATGCAAAAGATGCCGTTCCAACACCCTGTAAAAAATACCTGCGTTTCATTAT
>JBAYHX010000183.1:0-6757 GCA_041665965.1 Candidatus Latescibacterota bacterium | reverse complement strand
GCTCCTCGATAACACTCATCTTATTGATATTATTGGTGTATCGTTCAATTCTTATCTCAAAGTAAAACAGAAAGAGCTTCAACTCTCTTTATTTTAGCAAATTTTAACCGGACAGTTATGAGATTATATATTTTCTTTTTTTATTCTATCATGTTAATCCTGTCTAAAATTTTTTCTTTTTCTTTGCGAACTTTGCGGACTTTGCGAGGAACAGAAGTTCAAAAAGGGTTCAATTTGTCATTGAAAGAGGATTTTAATTTTTCCCCAGGTGCTTATTTTTGTGGGAGACTGAAGATTAAGAAGTTCATACGTGCTTCCGACAATCGATGAAGTATGCGAAATATACGAAGTTATTCCCGATGTCGTATTGCTCGTCGTAATGCCTTCATTCGAAAATCGAGTGCCAACAACATACGCTAATAAAAGGTCATCTCCCCTTTTCAAATCCCCGTCGGATAACTGTAAAAGAGCGTCGACTCCTGAAGATGGAATAGTAATGACCAAAGGAGAATTTGAAAGAAACCGAAGACTTGTTTCTTTGCTTCCATTAACATAAGCGTCCACAGTAATATTCAGAAAAACGGGGACATTCGACCGTGGCTTTTGAAAGACACTTCCCTGATTATTAAGGATAATCCGGATTTCAAGGGATCTCGAAACGGGAGTCTGCTCGATGACAAAACGTGTTCCTGCAAGTGCATCCATAAGTTTCTGAGCGTCTGAAGTGTAAGATCGCACCGGAATGGTAAAATCTTCACCCTCACGGGTATCAACAGTCAGGAGAGGCTCGGTCGGGTACTGTTTTAGATATACTTTCCATGTGATATCGGCGGAAAAAGCCTCCGATACGGGGCAAAATATTAGAAAAAGAGAGAAAAACAACGACAACCATGTATACATGAGACATTCTTGTAGTAAAAAAAGGCACGGTGCTATGTTTACTGTTTACAATAATTAAAAATAGTCAAAGCATTGGCGGAACAACTGTCTATGACCAAATACTGTTCATTTAACCCCGCACTTCGACAAGCTCAGCGCCCGCTGGTTGAGCCTGTCGAAACCAGCCTTAAGTGAACAGTATTGGTCTATGAGCAAATTATGCATGATGATCTGGCTCAGTCAGTCTATCCGCATCGATTTCCGGCGAAAAGAAAACAAAAAACTCTGCTCGACCCGATCAGTTACCTTTTTCTGACAATTTCTTCCTTTACAGCGGCAGCAAGTCTTTTCACTCCCTCAGTAATAGTATCTTCATCGGGCCGTGAGAAACACAGACGGAAATGCCCGTGATTTTGATAATCAAGGTAGAAGAACTTACCATCGAAATAGATTACCTTGTTTTTGACGGCAGTCTTGTAAAGCTGTTCGCCGTCTATATAATCCGGTGTGGTAACCCAGACATAAAATCCGCCATGCGCAGGAGTCCATGTGCATTCTTTGGGCATGTATGTTTCAAGGGCGCCAAGCATTGCGTCACGGCGGCTGCGGTAGCCCTGTTTGATTTTCTCGATATGGCCGTCCAGCCAGCGGTCAACATGCAGTTCGGCTATGATCTCCTGGTTAAGGGAAGGGGAACCGACATCGAGCATGGGACGGCATGTGTTCCAGGTGGAAACGATCTCTTCCGGCACCACTGCCCACCCGACTCTCAATCCCGGAGCAACAAGCTTGGAGAAGCTTCCAAGATAAATTACCGAATCAGTCGTATCATACGACTTTACCACTGTCTGGTCAAAATCGTCGTAGAGAAGTTCGCTGTAGGCGTCATCCTCAACGAGGTATGTGTCATACTCTTCGGCTATCGCGGGAAGTTCCTTCCTCCGTTCCTGGGAGAGCATTGTCCCGCCGGGATTATGGTAATTGGACATTATATAGATCATCTTCGGATGGATATCCTGTTTTTTCAGACGGGCGAGGGTGTCGCGGAGCATATCTGTCCGGATACCGTCCGCATCGATGGGTATTTCCACAAGGTTGAATCCGGAGTTTTTTATAGAATCCAGAGTACCCATGAAAGTCGGAGCTT
This sequence comes from Candidatus Latescibacterota bacterium, assembly GCA_041665965.1. Classification (GTDB taxonomy): domain Bacteria; phylum Latescibacterota; class Latescibacteria; order Latescibacterales; family Latescibacteraceae; genus JAUYCD01. The sequence goes on along the minus strand of JBAYHX010000183.1, from coordinate 4,731 downwards.
CGATTATCATGGTATCTCCGGGATTCATGATGATTCTTGTGATCATATCCATAGCCGCCGTAGATCCGGGGGTCATCACAACCCGGTCGGGATTGAGGCCTTTGACACCTCGTTTTGCCATGCGGTAAACGACCGCCTCACGGCAGCGAAGGGTTCCCTGCAGAAACGGATAGGGGAAAATGGTTTCCTGTTCTCCGGATATAAGTGATTCAATGATTTCAGCGACTTTTTCAGTGGGATACGAGCCGGGAAACGGTACTCCCGGAGCCAGGTTGAGCATTCCGGGCTGACGTGATGCCCAGAGTATTTCAGAGATATCGGACAACCGCAGCTTAGCCGCCCATGATGAATAACGAATCTGCTTCACGTTTTTCCCTTTCGTATCAATTAAGCGTTCAGATTCCTTTTATCAATCACACGTTTCGCCTTTCCAACGAAGCGCTCGATGGTTTTCGGCTCAACAAAAGTTACTTTTGCGTTGATCCCCAAAATACTATGGATGCGCTGGATAATATAATCCTGGAAGGTTTTCATTTTTTTCATCTGATCAGCGAACATATCCTGTGAAATTTCCACGAGAATTTCCAGTGTATCGAGCGTGCCTTTCCGGTCTACGATGAGCTGGTAATGCGGCTCAGTCCCTTTAATATCCATGAGAACGCTCTCGATCTGGCTCGGGAAAACGTTCACTCCGCGGATGATAAGCATGTCGTCGGTTCTTCCCGTGATCCGTTTCATGCGTTTGAGCGTCCGGCCGCACGGGCAGAGTCCCGGTATAATGGAAGTAAGATCCCTTGTCCGGTAGCGAAGCACAGGGAAAGCCTCCTTGGTCAGCGAGGTGAAAAGCACCTCTCCTTCTTCCCCGTCCGGGAGGGGTTCAAAGGTATTCCTGTCCAAAATTTCAGTCAGAAAATGATCTTCGGCAATATGAAGGCCATTCTTCTCCAGGCATTCACCGGAAACGCCCGGGCCGATTACTTCAGAAAGCCCATAGTTGTCGGTTGCCGTGACATTAAGGCGGCTTTCTATCTGGTCACGCATCTTGTTCGACCAAGGCTCGCCTCCCAATAAAGCCCATCGAAGCGGAAGTTTTTTAAAATCAACGCCCATCTCCTGACCCGCTTCGGCAAGGTGTAAGGCATAGGACGGTGTGCAGACAAGAGCGGTGACTTTGAAATCCTGCATAAGCATAAGCTGACGCTCCGTATTCCCGGAAGAGGCCGGTATCACGGAAGCCCCGCAAAGCTCGCACCCGTAATGAAGACCGAACCCGCCGGTAAACAGCCCGTAACCGAACGAAATCTGCACCTTATCCTCATCCGATACACCGGCAGAGGTAACAATTCTCGCCACCAGTTCGCTCCAGGTATCCAGATCATGGCGGGTGTACCCGACCACCGTTGGTTTTCCCGTTGTGCCGGAGGAGGCATGAATACGGACGATCTCACGTTCCGGAACAGCAAACAGCCCGAACGGATAATTATCACGAAGATCGCTCTTTAGGGTGATTGGCAGGCGACGGACATCATCCAGGGACTTGATATCGTCAGGAGTGACTTTCAGTTCATCCATTTTCCTTCGATAGAAAGGAACCCTATAATAGACACGCATGACGGTGTCCTGAAGACGCCGCAGTTGAAGAGCGTTAAGTTCTTCTCTGGTGATAGTTTCGTATTTGGGGCTGAAAACCCTGTGAGTCATCGTAATTTCCCTGTCTGTGCACATAGTATGACAGTCTTTCCCGATAGACCATAATCCCTTATGGTGAATCGGATATATAAACTGTTTTAATGTATCCAATTATACGCAACGAGTCAACCAAAAATGATTTTTCTATCAGAAATTCCTGTTTCTGGAAAAAAAAGAGCAAAACAGGGTAGTGACAAAATGAAAGCCCTAAGGGGACATTAATCAATATATTGTTAATATTATTGCAGTTATTAAATATTAAATAATCATTGACACAGGATATGTGAATTGGTTATCATCAATTCTACATTAAATTATGTTGTTTAGTTTACCGGTACCCGTTCCGTCTTTAATCAGAACATTTACAGAGGAATCGGGCCCATTCATCACACAGTATTTTTTTTTGAAGGGAGACATGACATGAAATGCAGCAAACTGGTACTTGCCTGTTTTCTCGCTTTTCTCATTGTGCCGGTACTATCCAGTTGTTCAAAAAAGAAAGCGGAAACGCCCAAAGCTGCGATCAAGATCGGCGCGGTTTTCAGTGTCACAGGTAATGGCGCCAAGCTTGGAGGCCCGGAAAAGAATGCCGCAATGATGGTTGCCGAGGAAATTAATGCAGCCGGAGGTGTAAACGGCAGTACCATCGAACTGATTATTGAAGATGATCAAACAAATCCGGAAAATACAACGAATTCGGTGAAAAAGCTCATTACCCGGGATATGGTGTCCGCCATCATAGGACCTTCTGTCAGCGCCTCGGCTTATGCAGCAGCGCCGATCTGCGAGGCAGATTCGATGCCGCTTATATCCTGCGCTGCAGCATGGACTCAGCTTTTCCCCGAAAAAGATGTTGCAAAACCTATGTATAAGTTTGTTTTCAAAACTCCCCAAAATGATTCTGACTGTGCCCGTAAAATTTTTGAAGACTGCAAGGCGCGGGGGTTTACAAAAGTCGCGCTGATCACTTCCGCTTCCGGTTTCGGTCAGGCGGGACGGATCGAGCTTAAGAAATTTGCACCCGACTTCGGAATCAAAATTGTTTCTGATGAAACATATCCGCCGGATGCAACGGATCTTACCTCGATTCTCACCAAGATCAGATCAAAAAATCCCCAGGCTGTGGTCAACTGGTCAGTCGATCCCGCGCAGGTGGTAATCGCCGGCCAGATGAAACAGCTTAAGATGAAAGCTCAGCTTTACCAGAGCCATGGTTTCGGGAACAAGAACAATATTACCCCCGAAGCAGAAGGATTGCTCTTCCCGGCTGGCAGACTTCTTGTGGTCGCAGACATGGACACTGCCGATGTACAGTACAAAGTCCTGAAAAAATTCAAAACCGATTATGAAGCGAAATACAGCGAGGAAGTTTCTACTTTCGCGGGGCATGCCTATGACGCTCTTAACATGGTTGTGGAAGCCATCAAAAGCAAGGGTGTAGAGAAAAACTCCATCCGTGAAGGTCTTGAAGGTCTTACCGGTTTTGTCGGAACAGCCGGTGTATTCAATATGAAGCCGGCCGATCACTGCGGACTGGACAGCAATGCCTTTGTAATGATTACCGTAAAAGACGGCCAATTCCGTCTGGCAAGTGCGGTACAGAGCGCTCCTGCGGCGCAGGAAAAACCCGCCCCAAAGGCGAAATAGTTGTTTTTATAGAGGGGCGGGTTCAGCCGCCTGCCCCTCACCTGTTTTGATGAAATTTCCTTAAAAGACATTGATCCCTCCATCGGACTTTTATCACTTATGGGTTTAGACTCCTTAATACAGCTTTTCTTTTCCGGAATCACCATCGGCTCGATTTATGCCATGGTGGCGCTCGGTTTCCTTATTATTTATAACGCGACGGGAATAGTGAATTTTGCGCAGGGCGAATTTGTCATGCTCGGAGGCCTGATAGCTGTTACCTGTTACGAAACTCTTCACTTTCCCCTGTTTCTCACCGTCGCCGTTTCGGTGCTCCTTGTAACCGCCATCGGGGCTCTTTTTGAGCTGGCATTCATCCACCCCCTTCGTAATCCCTCTGTTTTGGGGCTCGTGATGATCACTGTGGCAGGCTCAATACTCATCCGTGGGATGGCCATGTTTATCTGGGGAAAGGAAGAACATGGTTTTCCGCCATTTTCAGGCAGCGGTTCTATATACTTTCTCGGAGCATCGATCCCTCTGCAGGCGTTGTGGATAATAGGAATGATTTTCGCTGTGCTTGTTGTCCTGTATCTCATTTTCAAATACACCCTTATCGGAAAAGCAATGCGCGCAGTCGCGGCAAACCGTTCCGCCGCACATCTTGTGGGAATACCTGTACGGCGGGTGGTCCTTCTCTCGTTTGCAATTTCCGCCGGCATCGGGGGAATAGCCGGAGTGCTTCTCACCCCATTCACATTAATGTCGTTTGACCGCGGCACCCCGCTGGCACTGAAAGGATTCAGCGCGGCGGTAGTCGGCGGACTCGGGAATCCGGGGGGCGCGGTGGTGGCGGGATTGCTGCTCGGCCTTATAGAATCATTTGGAACAGGCCTCATCTCCTCACATTACAAAGATGTATTCGCTCTTGCGATTCTTCTCCTTGTGTTGTTTATAAAACCAAGCGGTCTCTTTTCAAAAGCAGGCGAGGCAGGATTAAAGAAGTTTTGAAAAAGGCGTTCAGAAGATAATCAATTATCATAAAATAAGGTTCACGATAAATATCACATGATGAAATCTCCCTACATACTCCTTGCCGGTTTGGTGCTCACGGTTGCTATTCTTCCCGTTTTCATCCAGAATCAATATTTCCTGAGCGTGCTGGTATTTGTCGGCATCTATTCCATAGCCGCAATCGGTCTTTCAATGTTCATGGGGTATGCAGGCCAGATATCGCTTGGTCATGCCGGTTTTTTCGCTATCGGCGGATATACATCGGCAATTCTCACCCATATGCACCATTGGCATCCTCTGGCTGCTTTGGCGGCGGGAGCATTGCTTTCCACCATAGCGGCTCTTCTGGTGGGAGTCCCTTCCCTCCGTCTTCGCGGGCATTACCTGGCAATGGCCACTCTC
>JBAYHX010000182.1:0-6763 GCA_041665965.1 Candidatus Latescibacterota bacterium | reverse complement strand
GAATACCGAATTGACCCCCGGCATTCATCGCGTATTTTGGGACGGCCACGATGATCTTGGTAAACCTGTATCCTCAGGTATTTATCTTTCACGGCTGCAGATGGGCGGCAAGTCGCTTGCAGGCCGGATGCTCCTTATGAAATAATCACGATCCTCTCAACAAATCCTCTCAACGAGAAGAGGCGCTCGAAAGGGCGCCTCTTTTTCCATGTGATTTATTTTCGTTCCTATAATAAAAAAGTATGCCCCCATAGCTTTTTAGACCTGAATGCATTAATTAATTTTCTCAAATTAAAAAAAATGTTTAATAAAAAAACACCTTGACAAAATGTTTTTTTGGCCTATTTTATACATGAGATTTAAAATTTAAATTTAATTATTAAACAATATTGAAGTCATGTAGTATGTCAGGACATTTTGGAAAAGTTCGGATGAGAATCATAAATATTCTTTTGAAAAAACAACGAGCTGCCGCTCAAAAGATCACCAATGCCGTAAATGACTTGGATCCCATAAACATACCACCGTTTAGAGGCTTCTAAGAGTTTTGGTAAATAAAATATTGTTGGTTTTAGTGTCTATAAAAGAACTAATGTTGGAATGGGAGTTTTTTCGGTACGGCCACGATGATCTTGGTAAGCCTGTATCCTCAGATATTTATCTATAAAAGCTGAAGATGGGCGGCAAGTCGCTTGCAGGCTGGATACTCCTTATGAAATAATCACGATCCTCTCTAAAAAATCCTCCAGAAGGATCGCTGAGAAGAGGCGCTCGAAAGGGCGCCTTTTATTTTCATTTTACTTGCCTCCTCCCATAGAGTTCCTGCCTATCAATAAAATAATATGCATAATTCTTTGCCTGTGTCAAGAATACAGAAATGCATTCCAATAAGGGATGCCTTATTATTCTAAAAAATTTTTATTAATCGCTAATATATTAGCTTATTTTGCTTGACAAATCCTCAAAAAGGTATTATTTATTTTATAAGGCTAACATGTTAGCGCAATAAAAACGTTGTTATTACTATTTGATAGGAAACAAAATGCCTCGTAAAAAATCAAGAATATTCACCGATGTCGAGCTGGAATTCATGCGAATCATCTGGGAACTGGGGGAGCCTACCCCTGATGAAATTGGAGAGGCGCTCGAGATCAAAGGGCGCGGCATTTCTGTAGGGTCTATCAGAAATATTCTCTCTATCATGATCAAAAAAGGATACCTTGTCCGCCGCAAAGAGGGAAAAGCATATCGATATAAGGGAAAAGTTCATAAGGAACAGGTTCGTAAAACCATTATAGCTGATCTTCTGGTCAATGCATTCAACGGTTCCGAATCCCTTATTGTGGCCGCGCTCCTTGATAACAAAGAAATCAGCCAGGAAGAACGTGAAAAAATACGCCTTCTCCTCGGCCATCAGGAAAGAAGCGATACGCCATGAGCGTTCTTCATGCATTCATTTTTCTTGACCGTATTGGTTTCACGGTAATACATTTTCTTCTTACGGTTTTATGGCAGTCCACCATTCTTCTTGTGGCTGTCGGAATACTTGTATTTCTGTTGCGCCACAGGGGGGAGAACATACGGCATATATTACTTATTTCTGCTGTGCTTATCATGCCGTTACTTCCTGCATTTTCCCATGTTGCACATATTATTGGCGCTCCTCAGCACGATATTGCAGTTCTCCCCATATACAAGTCTATTCCTGATACGGCTGTTCCGTCGCCCTACAATGTTCAGACGTCTCAAGAACCGGTGGTTTCTCCCGATGAGACAAGGATTTCTTCAGATGCAGGAGCCAATTTACCCCCAGTTGCTCTCTCTCCCGATCCGATTCCAAGTATCAAAAAGAAAATTTCACTTTTTGATTTTCCCTGGATGCTTGCGCTCGCCGGGTATCTGATCGTGATAACTTTTTTCATGCTTGCTATTCTTGCGGGGCGAATCCGGATTCGTCAATGGATAGTAAATGGGGATGCAGTAACGGATGAAAAAGTTTTGGATATATTTGAGCGCGCCAGGAACCGCCTTGGCCTGAAACGGGAAGTTGCGATCATTGAGAGTTCTGAGGTTGTCATCCCGTTTACTCTCCATACTTTTTCACCTGTGGTGCTTCTTCCAACGAATTTTGCACACAACCTCTCCTCTATAGAACTCGAAGCGGTGGCCTTACATGAGCTTGCCCATATACAACGTAACGATCCATTCATTTTCACGGTAATTTCGTTTTTACGAGCAGTATTTTTCTTTCAGCCGCTTGTTTGGCCGGCGGTTCGGGAAGCCACCTGCATGGCCGAATGCGCCTGTGACATCATAGTCCTGGAACTGAACGGGGAAACCAATTCTTATGCCAGACTTCTCTCCCGGCTTGTGGATATTCTACCGGGTCGAATTATTTCCGCCGAATCCGAAGCGGGATTGCTACTCTCCCGAAGCGTTTTTCTTCGCAGGGTGGAAACTATTCTTCATAAGCGAAAACAGTTCAGGAAACTCTCCTATTCCATCCTGGCGGGGGCTGTCCTCTCCGGTATGGTATCTCTTACCGTGTCTTTGGCTTTTCCTTTAGGGTATGTGCATGAAATCGGAGAAAACACTTTCGTTCCAGTTCTGAGGAAATCCATACAATCATTTTCAGAGATAGTTACCGATGCGGGGTCCATATCCGTGGGAAAGGTCAAAGACCTTGGGAAAGACCATAAAATCGAGCATTCCGGAATCATTCATCTCGATAAAAGAACAAACACGACAGGTTTATCTCGCGCAGAGAAAACAAATGGTGAGAACACCATTCCCATAGATAATATGAATATCCAGAGCGATTCCCTCGGGATTTCGAATATCCGTCTCGCTTCCCTTGCGCCGGAACCGGCTCATGAAGAACAGATCGCAAAGATAACGGATGCCGGCGCTTCTGGTAATCCCTCGCCCGGGCAGGATGCTGTATTGGAAAAAGTCATTCCGGTCGAGCAGAAAGGGGAGGGGCTTCGTTCCGTAGAAACGAATAATCGGATAGTCACTTACCACGCATTTGTAAAGGCTGAACCCACAGAGCTGAAAATCAATCCCGGCATCGGCGCAAATCAGTTACCCGCAGGAAACATCTCCGATCAGTTTAACAGTCTGGTCAATCTCAGCCAGGATTTCCAGAGCTTGACATCACTGGATTTACGGGCGCGGACCCTTCATTATACTTCTACCAGCGCCAGCCAGCTCGATCCTGTATGGTCGCCGGACAGCAAAAAGATCGCTTTCACCGATGGAAAGTACGGAGTCTGGATTGTTCCGGCGGAGGGTGGAGAGCCTGTTCTGGTGTATGATAACTACTATAAATCGAGATGGAGAGGAATCAAATTCCACTCGGTGGGAAGTATGGATACCTTCTGTTTTTCCCCCGACAGTCAGAATCTTCTGTTTCAGTACTATGTGATCGATGAGGCGAGAGGAACGAAGGTTACAATCCTGAGAGATCAAAACGGCAGCCTTACCGGTTACCAGCTCGATGGGCTTGTTCCATATATAATGAGCGTCGATGTCAAAACCGGAACGGTAAATACTGTTCGGGAGGAAGCGGAAAAAGGCCGCTACAGCACAGATGGAAGGTATCTGGGATTCATCAACTATGATTATCGGTTTATTACCGATCCTCTTAAATCATTCCATATGCAGGACCTTGCGGTGAAAGATGCCCAAACAGGTGAAATCCGGTATCTGACCTATGGACAGTATTGCGTCAATAACTTCTGCTTTGCTCCGGATGGCTCTTCCGTTCTTGCCTGCATGACACCCAGGGATGGCAGCGCGCCTATCGGCCTCTATCGGATTCCGATCCGGGGCGGAAAAGCGGAAAGGATTCCCGTCGAGTTGGAAAATGAAAGCTGCGACGACCTCCAGTTTTCCGAGAATGGAGAGTGGATAGTATATACCGAGAAAAATGCCGGCCGGCAGAGTATTGTGTACTATGACATTTTGACTGGGGCGCAACGCCGAAAGGCTCTTCAGGCAGACACCAAAGGGGTTAGCCTGTCCCCTGATGGGAAAAAGTTCTGTGCTGTGATGGCTGCGGGGAATGCCGAATCAGTATTCCGTCTCTTCACTTCTTCTTCACTGAATGTACCCGCCGGAGTTGAAACGGTCGCGCCGGTCGGTTTCGCTATCAAAGGGAATTTTCCTAATCCCTTTAATCAATCGACTGTAATCGAATATACCCTTCCCGAATCCGGGAGGGTTAATCTGGAAATATATAATATCCTCGGGCAGAAAATCCGCAGGCTGGTTTCCGAAACGGTACAGCCGGGACATCATACAGTTCGTTGGGATGGCCGTACCGACAGCGGACAGACGGTTTCCTCGGGAACCTATATAATGCGTCTCAGTATGGGGTCGTACGTAATGACAAAAAACATGATGGTATTGAAATGAAGGAAGGAGGAATAACCGGCGTCAATTTGTTCGGCGGCGCTTTCTCGGCAGGCGAGTTGCGGAGAGTGTTTTAGGGGTCATGAATCGGGGTCAGATATTTTTAACGAGGTATTTTTTTTAAAAGGTTTAAATCGGAGGTTGGTAACATGAAAACAAAAATCATCACCCTGATCATGATTTTATCCGCTCTGTTCGCAGTGGTGACTTTCGCTCAGGAAATTGATCCGGGAACGGGAGTCAAAATCGGTACTCCTGCCGGTTCTTGTGATTACTCATGGTCATCTGACGCTAAGTATATTGCAACTGCCGGCAATGGGGGGCTTTATCTGACTTCGGTTGAGAGTGGAGTATCTGAGAAAATATATACCAGTGTTCCATATAATCAGGAGTCGCGCGATTATGGGTCTGGGTATCCCCGTATTTCTCCCGATGGAAAAGAAATTTATTTTGAAACTTGTTTCATAGATAAAAACCGGGGTACCACTGTCGAATATACTTCATTTGGCGATTCTGTAGTCAATAATCTAATTCCTGTAATTATGGCTGTCAACATTTCGACAAAGATTGCCAGAGTAGTCAGAGAAGAGGCCCGCTGTGCAAAGTTTAGTTATGACGGCCGTTATTTTGGTTATATAAATTACGACCATCGGGCGGTGACAGACCCGTCAAACGCCGAGCATCATTACGCTATCGCAATTTATGACACTGTCACACAACAAACGAGATACATTGATACAAGTGACGGGACGCAAATTAACGAATTTTCTTTCAGCAGCGATAATACCTATATAGCCGCAACTATTTATGAGACCGATCACGAATACCACCTCTTTCGGATTCCCCTTGATGGAAACGCGGCTGAAGAGATAATAACTTCAGATAATCCATGGGGAGTTACACGTTTTTTTAATCCTCGATGTTCCCCTGACGGCCGCTGGATCATGTTCGAAGGAAATGATAGTTATAGAGCCTTGGATTTCCTGCTTGTATATAACACTGAAACAAAAGAAACCAAGCCTCTATTCCCCATCGGTGAGGTCTATAATCGTTACGGAGAATGGACCCCTGACGGGAAAAAATTCTCCTGTGACCTCTCGTTAGGTGGTGACGTGTCAAATGATGAACTCTATATCTATGATTTCATTGAAAAAAATATCGGTATCGAGCCGGTTCTGAAGAAAGTCGATCAATATATTCCCAGAGAATTTGGAACGGAACTGGCAAAAATCGATCTGAGCGTGGTTGATTTAGCTGATTCGGTCCTCTATGCAGGATTAAGTTATCTGAAAAATTATCAAAGAGATCCAATATGGTCACCCGATGGGAAATGGGTTGCAGTGACCAGTTCGTCACCGATTCCAACCCAGAATGGAATAAGTATTAATGCAATATGGATTATCCCCTCAGAGGGTGGAACTCCGCTCAAAGTATGTGATTTAAGTAATTGCCTGGAGTATAAAGGACATTATTTATACGCGGCAGCCAATCTGATCGCATTTACACCGGACAGCCAGGAAATTTTGTATGAAACCAACATAATCGATGAAGCACGGGGAACCACCGTAACTATAAAGGAAGGTAGTGGATTCTTGTCGATAAGTGTTTCCAATCCGATTACAGTGATGAAGGCTGTCAATATTTTCACCGGGGAAATCCGTTTGGTCATGGATGCCGCATATAGAGGTATTTGCAGCCATAACGGCAAATATATTGCTTATGTAACCTCATATCCATTAGGTGCTTACAACTTAATGCTTTATGATACCGAAACACAACAGACCCGAAAATTAGCCAATAGCGGTGATACAGCTACTACTGCATATTTTGGGAATGATGACTCATATATCGTCGCAAGGATATCAGGAAATTGGAAAAAAATACCTCTCGACGGTGGAACGGTTGAATATTTAGGAGTAAATAAGGTGGGCAATTTTTCTCCGGATGGCAGATTCTTCTTATACATTTCTCAAGACGAAAATAGATTTAGATTATCCATCTACGATACTGTGACAAAAACTTCAGAGTATATCACACCTATAAATAATAACCTTGAAGTTTTAAACGATGTGTATTCTCCTTCTTTTTCGCCGGACGGTAAAAAGATATGCTATGTTATGCAAAACAGAAAAGGATATCTGAACACAGTGTATGTCCTCGATGCAAACCTTGCGAAATATGCAGGCACCACCGGAGTTGAATCCGACAAACCGTTGGAATTTGCGCTCAAGGGGAACTTCCCGAATCCGTTCAATCCTTCCACTACCATTCAGTTCTCCCTGGCGGCAGCGGGGAAAGTGAATCTGGTAATTTATAATGTGGCCGGCCAGAAGGTACGTGAACTCGT
>JBAYHX010000181.1:0-6836 GCA_041665965.1 Candidatus Latescibacterota bacterium | reverse complement strand
TTACGATGGCCGTCTGGCAAGAAGCCGCAAGGAGATCACGAAATTCGGAAAATTCATGGATCCTCTTGCCGATAAGTTTCTCGTGATCGGTGCGCTTGCCCAGTTTGCGCTTATGGAACTGGTGAATTTCTGGCTGGTGGGAATCATTGTCATCCGTGATATATGGGTAACGGTCATGCGGGTTATTGCGATCAGAAAGGGGAAAGAGCTGAAAACCTCCGGCGATGCCAAACTGAAAACCACCATTCAACTGACCGTGATCATCACAATCATTGTTTTGAGCGGTGCGCGAATTGTGGCCGAGCATTTCGGTTACACCGGACCTCTGACCGATATCAATGCATATAAGATTTTATTTAATATTCTTCTTGCTGTTGCCGTTATTTTTACCATTTATTCATGGTTCAGATACATGTTTCGGGGTAATCCGGTAAAAGCCTGATGCTCTGTGTAATTTTTTTCCGATACAGACTTCTTCCATGTATAGTATAAAAAAATCAGTTACCGCCCAAAAGGCAACAACCGGAGACGGGTTCAGAGGTTTCCTTGCCCGGGTAATAGCAAGCGGTCTTTATGTCGGATATCTTCCGGCTGCGCAGGGGACTGCGGGTTCACTCTGGGGTCCGTTCGTGTGTGTGCTTCTTCCTGAAAGTTTTTTTCCGTCTGTCTGGTTCTTTCTGCCGATTCTTTTTTTTATCGGTGTCTGGTCTTCGGGGCTGGCGGAAAAATACTGGGGGCATGATCCGGGCAGAGTTGTCATCGATGAAGTTTTCGGGATGTTCGTTGCGCTTGCGTGGGCGCCGATAAATTGGTACACTCTTGGAGCCGGATTCATCTTTTTCAGGGCTTTTGATATTCTGAAACCTCCCCCTGCACGGTGGTCTGAAAGGTTACCCGGCGGATGGGGAGTGATGATGGATGATCTGATCGCTGGAGTGTATGCAAATTTGATGGTTCGATTGTTTATATATTTTTGCCCGGGGATACTGTGACACCTGACATAGAAATACTGATAGTTGGCAATGAGATTCTTTCCGGCCGTACGGTCGACAGGAACTCGGCGTATTTGATAAACAGCCTTGCCGGGAAAGGATTTCCCGTAAGATACATAAGTGTTGCAGGAGATATAAAAAGCGACCTTGTCGGGGCGCTTAAGACAGCATGCAAGCGGGCTGATATTGTTCTGGTGAGCGGCGGTCTTGGACCGACTTCCGATGACATCACAGTAGAAGCAGTTTGTGAAGCATTCGGGAGGAAACAAGTATTCGATGAGGGCGTCTGGCAAAAAATCGAAGAATTGTTTAGGCTCCGTAAACGGTTCATGAGTGATTCGAACCGCAAACAGGCATTTATTCCGGAAGGGGCAGTTCCTCTCCGAAATCCGGGGGGAACAGCGCCGGGAATACTTCTTGAATCCGGGGGGAAGAGTATCTACCTTATGCCGGGTGTGCCGTCGGAATTGCAGACTATTTTCAAAACAGAGATTCTCCCCAGGATAGCCGTCTCATTTGAATCGGCTCACATTAAAACTGCCGGTGTGATTGTAACGGGTATCAGCGAATCTGAAGTATTTGACAGAGTAAAACATCTCCCCGGAGCAAAGGAATATCTGGCGTATTACCCCACTCCCGAGGGGATAACGATAAGTATCCGAACCCCGGATGATGCTCCGGCGGACGCTTTCGAGCTTCAAATGAGAATAACGGAGATACTCGGAGATGTGGTTTTTTCGAGTACCGGCGAATCTCTGGAAAAGATTGTGGGAAACATGTTGATCGAAAAAAATCTTACTCTGGGAATTGCCGAATCCTGCACCGGAGGGCTGATCGCCAACAGGATTACCAATATCCCGGGATCTTCGAACTATTTTCTCTGCGGTGTGGTCACCTATTCCAACGCATCGAAAGAGAAAATATTGGGTATTGACAGGGACAGTATCTGCTCTCACGGAGCGGTCTCTAAGGAAGTAGCGGCGGCTATGGCGGAAAGAATCAGAATAATTTCCGGAGCTGATATCGGCATTTCAACCACCGGTATTGCAGGCCCGGGCGGCGGAAGTGATGAAAAACCCGTTGGATATATGTTCGCAGGGTATTCCACAGTCAGTGGAACGGAGACACAAAAATTCCAGTTCATTGAGGACAGGCTTATAAACAAAAGCAGGATGTCACAAGCTGTGCTGGACATCCTCAGGTTACATTTGAAAAGAGATTATAAGGAATGAGGACATTTATAGCAGTTAATTTACCGGTTGAAATTCAACAGGCGGTTGGGGAGTACATTGATTCGATCAAAGAGTACATGGAAGGTATCAAATGGGTAGAGCCGGAAAACCTCCACTTTACCATTAAATTTCTCGGGGAAGTCGAGAATTCCGATATCAATAAAATTAAAGATTGCATTTCGAACGTTGCAAGAGAATACGGCGAGTTTTCAATCGGACTTTCGGATACAGGATTCTTTCCATCTGACTTTAGGCCGAAAGTTGTCTGGATCGGTATCGACGGCGGGGAGGATTCGCTTCTGGACCTTTATCAGGATATGGAACAATGTTTCGAACAGTACGGTTTTGACCGCGAGGCTAAAACATTCTCGCCTCATCTGACAATCGGAACGGTAAAAAAATTCAAAGATGTGACTGTTCCGCAAAACCTGCCGGATTTTAAACCGGTCGAATTTAGTGTTTCCAGACTTGCGGTGATGAAAAGTAATCTTACACCGGAAGGCCCGATCTATGAAAAAATATTCGAATCGGAGTTAAACAGTAATTCACACGATTGAAGAAATTTTCGATTAAATGAGTATATGGAAACCATTGAGGTAAAAATATCTTGTAACATTCGCAAAGGATGCATGGAAGTTTGACAGGTATGTTTATTATTTTCTCTGGAAATGGATTATAAAAAAACACGTTATTCTGAAAAATTCTGAAATTACCGTTTTCTCCCTTTTTTCACTTGGCGACCTTTGCAAGAAATTAAATCAAAGGTTTCATGAGATTTTAAGTAAGGAATGAAAGGAGAGCCGCCATGCCAAAAACTGATGGTGATGCCGGCAACAAAACAAAAGCAGTCGAATTAGCCATCGGGCAGATTGAAAAACAGTTTGGCCGCGGTTCGATTATGAAACTGGGCGACGATTCAATGAAAGTCGAGGCCGAGATCATTCCGACCGGTTCGATCGCGCTGGACTATGCTTTGGGAATCGGCGGTATGCCGCGCGGGAGAATTATCGAGCTCTACGGGCCGGAATCCTCCGGTAAAACTACGCTGGCTCTCAGCATCGTGGCTCAGGCGCACAAAGCAGGGGGGTATGCCGCATACATCGACGCAGAACATGCCCTTGATGCCCCATATGCACGGACAATGGGTGTCGATGTGGATAATCTGCTCATCAGCCAGCCCGACTGCGGCGAGGATGCCCTTGAAATTGCAGATACTCTGATCCGGTCGGGAGCGATAGATATAATCGTGGTCGATTCGGTAGCAGCGCTGGTGCCCCGTGCGGAACTTGAGGGCGAAATGGGCGATTCACATATGGGTCTCCAGGCACGGCTCATGAGTCAGGCGCTCCGGAAACTCACCGGTCATATTGCCAGATCGCGCACCTGTGTAATTTTTATAAACCAGATTCGGCAGAAGATAGGAATCATGTTCGGCAACCCTGAAACAACTACCGGGGGGAACGCTCTGAAATTTTATTCTTCACTTCGGCTGGAAATTCGCCGCGTGGCGACTCTCAAGGACAGGGAAGAAATCACCGGGATGCGCGCCAAGGTGAAAGTGGTGAAAAACAAACTTGCCGCTCCATTCAAATCCGCCGAATTCGATATCATGTTCGACGGCTCCGGAATCAGTATCGAAGGCGATGCAATCGACCTGGGTTCTGACCTGGGAATTGTTGAAAAATCCGGAACATGGTTTTCCTTTGAGGGTAACCGTCTCGGCCAGGGAAGAGAAAATGCCCGTGTGTTTCTGCACGAGCACCCTGAAATCCTTGGCAAGATTATTTCAATGCTCAGGGAGAAACTTCAGGTTCCCATGCGAAACCAGGCTGAACCGGACAAAGAATAATAAAGATAATATTGAAACCAGATGTCTTGAAAGATGAGAGCAGATAGATGACTTCAAACGAGATTCGGGAACGTTTTCTAAGCTATTTTGAGCGAAACGGACATACAAGAGTATCAAGTTCTCCTGTCATCCCCTGGGGTGATCCGACACTCATGTTTACCAATGCCGGGATGAACCAGTTCAAAGATGTGTTCCTTGGGCGTGAAAAGCGTGATTACATCCGCGCCACAACCTGCCAGCGCTGCATACGCGCCGGCGGTAAGCATAATGATCTGGACGAGGTTGGCAGAACCACCCGTCACGGCACTTTTCTCGAAATGCTCGGGAATTTTTCCTTTGGCGATTATTTCAAGGAACAGGCGATCGGATTTGCCTGGGAATTCATGATCGGTGAGATGAAGCTTGTTCCCGATGAACTTTATGTCAGCGTCTATTCCAATGATGATGAGGCGTATGATATCTGGCATAAGACCATAGGCGTACCGGACCGGCAGATTCTCCGGTTCGGTAATATCGAAAAAGGGGACGAGGAGAATTTCTGGAGCATGGGCTCCACCGGCCCATGCGGCCCCTGTTCGGAAATCTATATCGACCGTGGCAAACAATACGGCCCCGATGATCCCTATGAATCCCTGGCGATTAATGCTCCCCGTTATCTCGAACTCTGGAATCTGGTGTTCATGCAGTTCAACCGTGACGAAACCGGCGGAATGAATCCTCTTCCCAAACCTTCCATAGACACAGGCCTCGGATTGGAACGCATGGCCATGGTCAAGCAGAATCGGGAAAATATCTTTGAAACCGATATTCTCGGTAAACTTGTGAGCCGTGTTGAGGAATTTACCGGAAAAACGTATAATGAAAAAACCGGGATGCCTTTCCGAGTCGCCGCCGATCATATTCGGACTCTCACCTTTGCAATAGCAGACGGGGCGCTGCCTTCCAACGAAGGGAGAGGCTATGTTCTCCGGCGTATCCTGCGAAGGGGGTCGCGGTACCTGCGTGAACTTGGCGTTCACGAACCGCTGCTCTATCGGATGGTGAGCGATGTGGTCGATCTGATGGGAACTGCCTACCCGGAAATCAACGACCGCGCGGATTACATTTCCCTCGTTATCAAAGGCGAAGAGGAACGGTTCCTCAAAACCCTCGATCAGGGGATCGACCTGTTTGACCGTCTGGTGAAAGACATCGAGGCAAAAGGCGAAAAGGTGGTCAACGGGGAGGATGCATTCCGGCTCTATGATACCTATGGATTCCCGGTTGACCTTACCCGTGTCATGGCGGAAGAAAAAAACATGACCGTGGATATGTCCGGATTTGAAAAAGCCATGGAATCCCAGCGTAACCGTGCCCGCGAATCATCTTCATTCGCCGCTGTCCTGGATAAAGGCGGCCCGTGGACGGAAACCGGAAATAAGCCTGTTGAGGGCAGTTCGTTTGTCGGATACGAGACAGACACAGTTTCTGCGGTTCTGGTACGCTGGCGCGCCGGAGAAGATATGCTCGAGCTGGTTTTCGACCGTACTCCTTTCTATGCTCTTTCCGGGGGACAGGCAAGCGATACCGGGACGATTACTCCCTATGACGATTCCTTTGATCTTCTGGTGAAAGATGTCCGTGACTATCCAACCGCCGGAAGGGTTCATCTCTGTGAAACCGGGCAGGGAGAGATTTTTCTGGAAAAGCTCGCCTTGCATCCTGCGAAACTTGCAATCGACGCCGAGAAACGCCGCAGTACAGAACGCAATCATTCCGCCACTCACCTCCTTCAGGCCGGTCTTCAACGGGTGCTTGGTTCTCATGTCCGTCAGTCCGGTTCTGCCGTAGACTCCGAGCGCCTGCGGTTTGATTTCAATCATTTTTCCGCAGTGACACCCGAAGAGATCGAGGAAGTCGAGAATTTTGTGAATCGCTCGGTAATGGAGGATTACCCTGTAACCGTTACCCAGACTTCTCTGGAAGAAGCGCGCTCTATGGGAGCCATGAGTCTGTTCGAAGAGAAATACGGCGATGTGGTACGTCTCGTCAAGATGGGCGAAATATCTTCGGAATTATGCGGCGGGACTCATATAACAAGTACCGGCCAGATCGGTCCGTTCAGAATTGTATCCGAATCCTCGGTCGCGGCAGGAATCAGGCGAATTGAAGCCGTCACAGGTTTCGGAGCATGGCAGTCAATTGGAAAGGAACATGCACTTTCCCGTGAAATAAGCCGTATACTCAATGCTCCATCTGATGAAATCGGCGAGCGGATAGAAGCGCTCACTCTCAAAGTCCGTGATCTGGAAAAACAGATAAAACGGATCAAAGCGGGAGGTGGTTTCGGCGGAGGACAGGATATACTGTCTCACATGGTCGAGGTTAAAGGGATAAAAGTGGCTTCCGGAAAAGTGGAAGCTGAAGACGCCGAAGAGATCAAAACATTTGCCGATGCGATACGGGAAAAAATCGGCAGCGGAGTAGGAGTTCTCGGAGCGGAAATCGGCGGCAAAGTCACCGTTGTCGTCGTGGTTACCGATGATCTGATCAAAAGCCGTGGTTTGAAAGCCGGTGATATCGTCCGTAAAGTGGCTGAAAAGGTGGGAGGTTCCGGCGGCGGCAGACCTCATATGGCGATGGCCGGTGGAAAAGATCCCGAAAAACTTGCCGAGGCGCTTGCCTCCGCACCTTCAATTGTCGCAGAATTGGCAAAGGGATAAAGGAATGCCGTTCGATAAGACCGGTTCGGTCTATCAGTACCTGATGGATGTAAGGACAAAT
>JBAYHX010000180.1:0-6879 GCA_041665965.1 Candidatus Latescibacterota bacterium | reverse complement strand
TTCTGCATGGTCTCCTCCGGGTTTATAGTGAAAACCCTGCCCGACGATTTCTCCATCACGAACGATAACCGCCCCGACCATGGGATTAGGACTGGTTGTGCCCATTCCTTTCTCGGCAAGAGAAAGCGCTATTTCCATATAGTGTCTGTCGATATCGGCGCTGTCGTTATTCATAACGAAATCCATTTCTCTAAAAAATCTTATAAGATATGAAATATACACTTTTTTTTTAATAACTACAAGCTCGTTCGGGCTGATGAACCCGACAATATATGCCTCAAAGCTTCACAAGCGTACACGACGAACCCGGCATGTTAACTTTTCCTCTCCAAAATAGTTACAACTATCACCATTTTGAAAAAAAAGTGACAGACAGATATTTCTATTAACCTTATTGATTTGTTACTTTTGATCCGGGGATAAAAACTGATATTATCGAGGGCACATTCCAGTCAGGAATTTATGAACAGCTTTCATACTTTCAAAACTTGTACGGTCTATTTTAAAATCCGGATGCATGGGAAGATTGAAATTTCCAGTGTTCAAAAAAACATTTTTTCCGGCTGGCTGCTCGTAATAACTAAGAATACTTGCATCATGGAGTTCTGCAACTGCGCTCGGATTAAAAGTGTTATCTTCTATCCGCACAAGGCCTATGCCTTTGGTAAATGACCATTTTTTAACAGCATTATTTTGAGTTATGGTAAGATTGGCGGCCGAGAAAATCCCTGCATTCGTCTGGATACTCGTTACATCTTCAACCTGGATGGAAGTAGTCAGAGCGCCAGACTCATGGTAAGTTTCGGAATGATCAGAGTAATTAACGTAACTCCATGACGTCTCATAAGATACGGTTGATTCATAATTATTTTCTACCAAAACATCTGAAGAATTTTTAAGAAAAAGATAACGGGGAGTATATATGGTCGTTACATCCATAGTCAAGTAAGGTGATTGTTTACCTTTCCATTCCTCTGAATGTTCCTCCGTTTTTGTGACATAAAGATTATCACCGTCAACTTCCAGGTAATCCGTAAGTGTAAGATGGTAATGTATTAACGTTGTCCCTACAGTAATATCCCAGTAGACATCAGTTGTTCTTTCCAGATTATCCCCAATTCTAACACTTATATTTTTAAGGGTCCAATGTTCGACACTATTATCACTGTTGGTTATAGAGAAATCCGGATTCAAATACCGGTAACTCCAGGTCTCTCCCTGAGGAATGGGAAAATATGAATTCGAATCAATCACTTTCATTTGAATTGACGTTTCCCCGGATTTGTTGTCTGAATCATTTCCACGCAAGGTAATTATATGGGTCAGAGGAGAAAGATGAGGCACAACAAGAGTTTTTCCCGAACCCAGTATGCCATCACGGTCGGAATTCCAAACCAGTGAGCTGTCAGGTAACTCGCCATCTTCCAGATCGTAACCTGATCCGAGTAATGCAACGTTATCAGAGTTGGGAACAACCGAACCGTGAACTGGAGATATAATGGAAGTTACAGGAGGTGAGGATTGTACTGTTAGTTCAAGACTTGAAGTCAACGTTGGTATAGTCCGTATAGCGTTAAGACAGTTAGCCCTTTTAACCGTAAAATCAAGTGTTCTTTGCGGCATGTTCTTAAAGATTGCTGTACCATTGTTATCAGTAGATTGCGAGAAAGTCGGAGGATATGTCGAAATTTCCGCCCCCGGACAGAGACGGCCTTTTTCATCACGAACCACTATGGTTACTTTTTGTAAATAGGTAAAAAGTAATTGTACAATTTCTCCTTCATCTACAGTTATAACTTTTGAAAAATCAGAAAAATCTGATTTTTTCGCTACAACTTCATACTTTCCATCAGGTATTTTTTCAATAAGGGCAAATCCTGTAGAATCGGTCGAGGTATTCCTTGTCGTCGGTTGAGTCGATATAGTGAATCCGGGAAGAAACAGACCGGAATCATCCTGCACTCTTATGGTAATACCGGAAGTGCCCTGGGGAATATTATTCCCGGTTGTATTTTTCCCGCAGCCGGAAATTATTAAAAAAAGGGCAGATATTCCTGATACTGCGATCGTAAAAACGATTTTCAAGGCATTTTACCTGATTATTAATAATTTTCTGGTAAGCGACAAAGCGCTTCCACGAATTCTGTAGAAATAAAGGCCTGTCGGCAATGTATCTGCCTTTAACTGAATTGTATGAGATCCCGCTTCCTGATACCCTTTGTCAAGGGTTATTACTTTCTGCCCGAGAATATTGAATACTTCCAGGATTGTCGGGCCATCTTTGGAGAGTATATAAGGAATGACAGTATCGCTGTTGAATGGATTTGGAAAATTCTGCCCGAGTGTTATCACGAAGGGGGTAATCCCTCTTTCGACGGTAAGATTAACCTTTTGAATCCACCTCGGAGTCTTTCCGCCGTTTATCCCATTCATATTTATTCCGAAAGGTTTTACAGCTTTCTCAAATTCGCCCAATGATACAGTATTCTTAGAGATGCTTGTGCCAACTAAGTTATTTTCATTCTCGAGCATGGAATCCTGAATAATTTTTATCGTTTCATAGGTGGAAAGAGAAGTGATATCCTGTACTTTCAAAGTATCGTTTGTAATAGTGACAAGCATGTCTGGACGGTAGCTGAGGCCGAAATTCATGAGGTAAACTGATTTTTCACTGGAAAATACAGAATTTTTATTGTACCCTGTTGACCGTTGAAAGGCAAGCCCGATAAGCGGGGCTTGAGCAGGCTGCATGACAGGAATATATGATACCATGCAATCAAACATCATATCATTCCCGCTTTTACGGATATTATATATTTCAATGCCTGTTTTTCTATTTGAATTTGAATTCGAATTAGGATTTGTAGCCGATCCGAAAGAAGTGTATTTGACTCCATCAAAAACATCTGTTGAATCCCCGAGATTTCCGTAATGTTCGGAAGCATAGTTCGTATAATGCGCCCAAAAATCTAAATTGTCTTTTCCCTTCAACGGATTGGGGATTTTCCCTAATGGATATCCCGCGTCTGTATAGAGACCATCGGCGCATTCGAGATCGCACATTTTTTTATTTTCGGTATCATTGCTCTCACCCTCCAGGATATGCCAGATAAGGATACCGCTCTTGGGAAGCTGGTTATCATAGGCCAGGCTCCCATTATTTTTTCGATATTCTATGAGAAAGTACTCGTTATCACTGATAAACATCCGATAAATCTGCCCATCTGGAGCGCCTGAATCCTTAATTCTAAGATTTTGGAAAAAACCATGAAGATCAACCAGATTAGAATTATTTACACCTATACAGTTCATGAGCATCCTGTTATAAGCGCAGGGACCGACAGGCAAACCGGTTCCAGTCCATCCTAATGCTCCGTGCCCTAGAATACACCATAGGCCTGCGCCGGCGGAGTCATCTTCAGGTGTTGAATATGACTTATCCATCAGATCAATCGTTCCAAAGGCGTGACTTATCTCACCGATAATGGTGCCTAAAGCTTGTTGTTTGTTGATGGCAGTTGCAACACAGCCGGAATATGAGTCCACTTTGATGTAATCACCACCTGAGCGTTTTTGATGAGTATAATACGTGTCTTTAAGGCTGAGGCACATGACTCCTGTGGCCAGCTGCATGATGAAATCGTATGGTCGTGTCCGGGGTATAAGTATAAGGAAATCGATATAACCATCATCATCCCCACTGTTAGGAATTCCATCAACACCGTCGTTATCATATTGTGCAAGATTAACTGAGGAGTCTTCATCCAGCATGCGGACAACGTCATGACAATAGATGTCGATAGAACTATAGTAGGTAGTATCTGCGGGTAATTCGTACAGCTTGGGGAGATAGGCGCCGGAAATATTGTACTGCCCGAAGGAAACCTGCTGAAAATAATCATTTACGCTTCCATGCAAGCCGTTGAAAAGGTCTTTTGCCCAGGTGGGAGCGAGCGTTTCTCCCGGGGATTCACCCTTGAACTTTGTAAAAACAACAAGTATATGGAGAGGAATGATATTGCGAGGCCAATAAATATTAGCAGTTTTAGCCTGGCCGACCGGAATGATTTCACTGTCGGGATTAATGGAGTATTCACCGATCAGGAGTGTAGGAAGCATAAGGATGATAGAGAAAACAACGCATGTGATAAAAAATGATCTCATAGGATGTCATCTTTTTGGATATATCTGTCAGTTTCTGGGAGAAGTGGGGAAAAAGACTTTAATTCCCCCAAAAACATAAAGGATACTCTCTCAGAAGTTGTATTTTAAAATGGCGTCTAACTTATTGTGCTTGTATATTAAAGACGCGTGAAAAATAATGAAGTACTTGTATAAATTTAATAATTAAACAATCTATTAAAATCCCTTTGCCTTGTCAATAATATTCAATATTGTAATTGAAATGAATTATCATGAGGATTGATTATGACTTCCATTGAGCGTTTTAATCGCTGTATGCATTTTCAGGCTATAGATCATGTGCCGGATATGGAGTTTTCTTTCTGGGATGAGACTATCCGCCTTTGGGAAAAGAAAGGAATCCCCGAAGGGCTTGATACCCACCAGAAAAGAGAATTGTATTTCGGTCTGGAAAGACGGTTTAAAGTACCCACAGATTTAAATCTGTTTCCGACCCAAACCGTTCGTGAGGCAGGAATAAAAGACGGCTGGCGTTACTACTATGACGAAGATATGGTTTTGTGCCGTGTACCTGACGATGGTTCCACCACTATGCCGGAGCATATAGAATACTCGCTGAAATCCCGCCAGGACTGGGAGCGGTTATTTAAACCCAGGCTCGACCCGGATACCCCCGGCAGAATTCCCGATGATCTTTCCGCACAGGTGGACAAATGTCTTGAACAGGATTTTATTCCTTATCTTTACGCGGGTTCACTTTTCGGCCGTATCCGGAATTATGTGGGTTTCGCAGAGATCTGCTATATGATATATGATGATCCGGAACTGGTGGACGAGATGATCGGTTATATGACAAACCTTTCCTGTGCAATCCTTGAACGGGCTCTCCCGAAGATAAAAGGGAAAGTATCTCATGCCTGGTTCTGGGAGGATATTTGTTTCAAAGCCGGCCCCATGATATCACCGACCTATTTCCGTGAGCATGTCGTCCCCGGATACCGTCAAATCGTATCGATTCTCAAGGCAAACGGCATAGATGTTGTCTTTGTCGACTGCGACGGATGGATAGAACCCCTGGTTGATTGCTGGCTCGATGCCGGAATCAACGTAATGTTCCCCCTGGAACGTAACGGCGGCTCCGACCCGCACATCTTCCGAAAAAAATACGGCCGTAATATTCTTCTTTCAGGCGGCATCGACAAGACAAAGATTGCCAAAGGTGGTGATGTAATTGTCCGCGAGCTGGAATATATCGCTCCGCTTGTTGAGGAAGGCGGGTATATTCCCCATTGCGATCACCTGATTCCGGCGGATGTGTCACTCGAAAACTTCCGTTTCTACCTTGGTAAAAAACGCGAAATTTTCGGCATTCCCTATCGAGAGGAGAGAATAAGAGAATACCCCGGTCAGTTTTGACTTATGGTCACGGATGGGAGCGGGAACCACGATGAGATAGAACTCTCAACGATGCCAATGTATTGAAAGAATAGTGGTTTATAACGTGATGTGAGGAATGCCGCCCCTTTGACCTTGACTTGAATGCAGGAAAAAAGGTATATTATACAGATTGATGGAGAAAATGGAAGATAGACATTCCGACGAATATTGGATGTATCTCGCATTCGCCGAGGCTGAAAAAGCGTTTGAGCTCGGCGAAATTCCGGTTGGCGCAGTGATTGTCAAAGATGACCGGGTGATCGGGAGAGGCGGGAACAGGGTGGAAACGCTCGGGGACCCTACCGCCCACGCTGAAATCATCGCAATCGGCGCGGCGGCGGAGACCACCGGTTACGAACGGCTTCTCGATGCGGTCATGTATGTGACCCTTGAGCCGTGTCCCATGTGTGCGGGTGCTATCATGCTTTCCCGTATCCCACGGCTGGTATACGGTACGCCCGACCCGAAAATGGGAGCCTGCGGGAGCAGATACGATATCTGCCGTGATCCGATGCTCAATCATATGGTCGAGGTTTCATCAGGGATTCTGAAGGAGAAATGTTCCGCAATTCTCCTTGATTTCTTCCGTGCTCTGCGGAGTGAGCGGAGAGGTGCCAGAGCGGTTGAATGGGGCGGTCTCGAAAACCGTTGATGACTTTGTCATCCCAGGGTTCGAATCCCTGCCTCTCCGCCAATTTTTTTTCAAACTCAATTTTTTAGTTGATAATTTTTTGTCAGGGCAGAAAAGTTCTTTACCCTGCCAGATACAATCTGGTATATTTACATGCTTTTTAGGTGGAGAGGTGTCCGAGAGGCCGAAGGAGCACGACTGGAAATCGTGTACTGGTAACCCCAGTCGAGGGTTCAAATCCCTCCCTCTCCGCCAGGTAAAAATTTACGGATCATAAGGTATATCCTGTCATCACATCCTGAAGTAATGTAACTTCTTAAAATTGTTTTTCCTCGATTTAATAAATATGGTTTATTCCCTGTAATATCAATCCAAGTTCGGTTTATATTTTTAAGGAGAATGTCCATGGTTACCGCGATGGTACTGCTCACTGTAGAGCGGGATAAAATTAACAAAATAGCTGAACGGATTGCAGAATTGGATGGAATATCCGAAGTGTATTCGGTCGGAGGAAGATATGATCTTGCGGCTGTCATACGGGTTGCCAACAATGAAAAAATGGCGGAATTAGTGACCGGAAGCCTTCTGAAAGTGGAGGGGATAAAAACTTCTGAAACCCTCCTGGCTTTCAAAGTGTATTCTAAACATGATCTTGAAAGCATGTTTGA
>JBAYHX010000179.1:0-6892 GCA_041665965.1 Candidatus Latescibacterota bacterium | reverse complement strand
TCCTGAAAGAAAGTATAATCCTTGCTTTCATATTCTTTTTCACTATCCGGATTCTCTTCAGCATCTATTACGGTACTATCATTGTCTATGGAATTTTCATCCATATCACGAAGCAATTCTGCAAGCGCCAGATCATCACTATCGAGAGTTTTTTCGACAACTGTTTTTTTTGATTCCTCTTCATCTTTCAAAGAGAAAGATTCAAGGATATCTTCATACCCAAGTTTCTGGGATTTATCTGTCTTTTCCGTACTTTTTTTCTTCCTGCTTTCCATTTTCAACTCCCTTTCGTGAATAATGGATGCAAACGATGGAGAACAAGAATAATCATATATAATATAAATTAAACGTGCTTATTGTCAATAGTTTGTTGTTTTGGCCGCTTTTATTTTCTGTGGAAACGCAGGATGGGCAGAATGTAAGAAAGCCCAAAGTCCAAAAGAAAAAAAGTAAGAGGAACCTTTTATATTCACACTTCGTTGTTAAAAAGGAATCAGATGGATTTATTGCACAAGCGGCAGACGGCGGATGCGAGTACGTTGCGGCTGGACTGTCACCAGTGCTCCATGATTCAAATCATCGCCGCACTGCATCAAGACAGCCCTTATTAATCCAGCCGCCTCTTTCCCTCGCAATCCTTCCATACGTATGCGGATGACCGATGGTGAAGTGGTTCCAGAGAGTGCAAGGAGAGTGTGAAAATCGGCGTCAAGCGTGACAACGATACGTCCTTCATCGCGGGCTTTCTGCAGAACTGCACTGTCGCTTGCGGTGGAATAACCAATTTCACCAACATGAACGGTGTCGATTCCTGTTTCACGCAACAAGGCAGCCGCTGAACGCGGTAATCCCTGATCAAGCAGGAGTTTCATGGCTTATAGGGAGTTCGAGTACACGGTCATCAAGGTTCGCAGCAGAATAGAGAAGCGCCTGTCGAATATCCTCATCATCAAGTTCGGGATATTCCCTGTGTAACTCCCCGCGGTCGGGATAGAACGCCGCAAGTTCAACTACACGCCGAACAGTGAGACGTAAATCGCGTATACAGGACTGGCCGTTCATGCGGGCGGGGTCAATAGTGATGCGGTCGAATTTCATAGAATTATACCTCCCAAATCAATATAATCTATCAGATTATAAAGAATCAAGCTCAAATAAAGCTCACAGATGGCCCACAACTTACACCTTCACCGCATCAGGAGAGTTGTGCCATCTCTCAACTTATCAATAGATTCCAAGGTATCATTGTTTTGACATAAATTACAACTTATCAATGACTTTACTCATCAATCCTATATACCAGCACCGAGCCAGAAAGGGTATCGGAGATATAAAGCTTTCCCTCGTGGTACGCCACCGAGCGGGGCGCCATCTTACGGTCAACGCCAAAGCCTGCCATGCCTTCAACCGTTCCTGACCGTGATAGTATAACCACTCCCCGTCGATCCGCAACCGCCAGCCGGTTTTGGGGGAGCGCAGCTATATCGACCGGGGCTTCCAGAACCTCTTTCCCGACATATCGGATATCAGTCCCGAAATGGGATATAATCGCAGCCGCACCGTACTTTCGGTCGGCAACAAGAAGTGCGCCGTCCTTGTCGATATCCAGGCCGATCGGTTCAAGGAGGCTTTTCTTTTCAGAGCCGAAGCTGCCGGTTGCGCTCACAATTTTACTGACCATATCCATGCGGATAAGGGAGCCGTCGCTTCCGTTTGTGATATAGAGATCTCCTGATTCACGGTCATAGGCGATGCCGTTAAACGTTCCAAAGCGGTTCTTTTCTTCCGAACTCCCGTTGTAAACGACGGATGCGTTCCGGAGATCGCGGTCCAGCCGAATAATCCTCGAGTTGGCGCCGTCAAGAACATAAACATCGATTCCGCCGGAAGCGCAGACATCGACAGGAGCGAATATCCTCTCCACTCTGGATTCGAGTCCGTTGAACCGTGAAATGACTTTCCCTTCGCTGTTCATGCGAATGACGCTGGAATGATCGCGGTCGCAGACATATAACGTTCCATCGGCGCCGAACGACATTCCCCAGGGCGACATCTTTTCAGTTCCCAATACGCCGAAAAAGGACAGATGTACCGAACCGGTTACCGCCGGAGGGAGGGCGCTTGGCTGGTGTGTTTTTTCTTCCATTTTTCCGGCGCATGAAAGCGAAAGAAGCGCTGCGAGAAGAATTGGTATAACTCTCATGGTTTTTCCCGCTCCCTCCAGCCGCGTGAATAGGCTGTAAAGGTGAGATAATCATAAAGCTGCGCGGGCAAGTGCAGAAAATCGAATGCCTGAGCAGCAAGGGCCAGAGTAGAATAGATCGGAGGAGATGTGAGCAGCCTCCAGAAAGGGGATTTGAGAACATCGAGGCGCAGTGTTTTTTGAAGCTCCGGGTAACGGCCAATAAGGACAGGGACGCTCCGGGAGCCGTAAAGCCTTGTCCGTTGGAGGTGTTCGCTGAGAGTACCGTTGAAATGATGGTATGATTCAGCTTCCGGCAGGGAGATAAATCGTACTCCCCCCCGAGCCATTTTCATACCCAGGTCAAGGTCTTCACCGCCCCAGCCGGAAATTGTTTCGTCGAAGGGAGAATTTCCCAAAAGATCTGCACGTTCCACCGATGAATTTCCGGTCACGAAATACCAGGGGGGGGCCTCACTTCCCGGTTTCAGTTTGGCGATGCCCCGTGATCCGATGTAGCGAAGAAACCCGCCGCTATCCGGCCAGACTATTTTCCCGATTGCTACAGTGTGAGGTTGGATACAGTGGATTTCTTCATGAGCGCGGAGGAATTTCTCCCTCGCTTCCATGTCAGAATCGAGAAAGACAACGATTTCGCCGGTTGTTGCCCGTATGCCCTCATTTCTGGCGGCGCTCCGTCCACGGGGGGAACTGAATTTTCTCCAGATAAGAGGGCAGGAGACAGCGCTTTTTTCGCGTATACCGTATTCATCGATTCCGCTGCCGTCATCAATGACACAAACCTCGTAATCAAGATTCCCCTGCACACATTTATCCAGCGATTTCAGGCAGAGAACGAGAAGTTCCTCACGGCCGTGAGCAGGGATGATAACCGACAATTTCATAGGGTAAGCGTTATCCTGATTATGTTAAAAAATGAGCCCGGCGCAAGCATCCGGAAAACTGAGAAAAAGAATATTTTTTATTCTCCCCGTTCTGACTCCGGGATATGCACCGCAAAAACTGAGGTCTGGCCGTAAGCGCTTTCAGTGGACCAGGGGCCGAATTTCCCATTCATGTGGATAACCAGCAGGGAGCCGTCCTCATTGAGTTCGATGCCGAATGTTCCCCCCGGAATATAACCGTATGTGCTATGGTAATACGGGGCAAGGAAAGCGATGACCTTCTTTTTGCCCGTCTTTGTGTCGTACTGGATAACCGGCGATCCCCACTGCTGTCCCTGTCCCTGGGCGCTCAGAACATAATAGAGATACCGGTATTTCGGGCTCATGGCGATGCTTGTGGTATACACGCCCTTCTCATCCCAGTTGATCCCGACCAGTTCCGTACGGTCCTCGTCAGGGTAGAATTTGAACATCGTTCCCTGATAATCGAGGCACCAGAAAAAACCTTCGGGTGTGCGGCGCTCCGTATAGGCGCGAAGAGCGGAGCTTTCCCCCGTTACCGGATTGGATGGAACCGTGCATTTCAATACCGCGAAAAGGTTTGTTTTCCTGTCGAAGCTTATAAAATTGTAGTTTTGCTTGTCGGGAGTGAAATTATGGTCTTTGAGTGTATTGGAGCTGTAAACGAGGCCGGTATCTTCATCCAGAAGCATCGCACGCGAATTCCAGATTATATCATGGGTTGGACGGCCGCCGTAGAGGAGCTTATCGTTTCGCACGTCATAGGCCATGAACATCTGCTCGTTCCCGATAGCGAACATCGTCCATGTTTTGGAGTCGATGGAATGGTACGGCCAGCTGTCGCCGTAAAGCGGGACTCCGTGATATGCGGCAATCCCGGTGAAAACATTGTAGGTAATGAGATGCCCGCCCCGCACGTAACCATGGGCGACCTCGTCAGGTGTTACATTATGGCCGAGCCATGTGGCGGCGACAAGGGTGCCGTCCGGCATGACATCCATTCTGCCGTGGATTTTCCCGTCGACATACTGCCCGTTCTTCCAGCCGCAAAGCTGGCCGACATCCGCAACGGTGCGTAAGTCTTTCTTCTTCGGATCGTACTCGATGATGAAAACATGGCCGTCCTTGCATCGGTGGTCGCCTGTGGACATATAGAAACAACCGTTTGGGCCGCGTGTCACCTCGCCCCACTGTGACCAGAGGCCTTTGTTGTCCTCCGGGAAGAAGTAGGGATTCTGCCCTCTGAACGGTGCGAAATCGATTTCCGGAACTGCTTTTGCCACATCGAAATCACGTTTTCCCTTATACCCTTCGGGAATTTTGAGAAAATCCCTGGAAGCGTCGGTGACCATTCCTGTGGAGAACCGAAGATTTTTCTTATCCCACTTTTCGACTTCCGCCTTACGGTCTGTTTCGGCGGCGTAAACCGTAAAGAAAAAACTCAGGAGAAGGAAACCGGAGAGAAAAGCGGCTGCTTTTTTCACGCGCATGACTGCTCCTTATGGCATAATGATAGTGCGTATTTTGTTTATGTTGATACACGAGAAAGATAGTCTGAATCGCTGATTCGTATGATAATAAGCCTGAAAGTGTTTGATGCAGCAACTTGTTTTTCATCATTTTTAATCACATGAATCATACGAATCAGTGGTTCAGATATTTTATCTGCTTTGGGCTTTCTTTACGTTTCTCTCAAAAGCCATTTCAGCGCGTTTTTCTGAAGCTTTATATATTCCGGATTCCAGAGGCTCTGAATGGTGTGCCCCGGGGACATGTAACATACCCGCCCCTTGCCGTAATCGTAAGCCCAGCAGGCCTCGCACGACGCGCCCTGATTCCCGTACTGCTTTGTGGAGTATTCCTTGCCTTCTTCGTTCACGCTGCGGATCAGAACATTTTTCGGGTCTTTGTCATAAATAAGGTAATGCTGCTCCTCGGTAACAACAAAATCATTGATTCCCTGAGTAATAGGGTGGTCGTGGTTCACAATTTTCATTTTGTAAGGCCTGAATTCCGTATGCCCGGTAAACAACGCTCCCTCGACATGACGGAAGTCCTCGTTCGCTCCGGAAATATAGCTGGCGTTATGGAAAAACCATGCCGAGCCGCCTTTTTCCACAAAATTACGGATGGTTTTCCCCTGTTCCTTGCTAATCCACATCTCATACTTCTCATCGAACGCGGGAAGAGGCGGATCGCTCACAATCTTCATTTTATCCGGATCATAGAAAACATACGGGGTCGTGTACCCGCCGGGGAACACCATGCCGTCCATGAGAATGATGAGCAGACGGTGTTTTTTCAGCTCCTTGGCGGTGAGAAGCGAATTGTCGGGTGTGAATGTCATGGTGACACCCGATTCTTTGGCAAGCGTCCGGGTAAAAGCGGTACGGATATAATCGAAATTGTGCCAGCGGTCGCCGACAAGAGCGAATACATCGGTTTTGCCGGAAGCCGCCGAAGCCGGCAGCGCACAAGCGGATGCCCCGATCACTGATGCAGCGCCCGCAAACCCCAGGCGCTTGAGAACCGACCGGCGGGAAAGAGAAGTTTTGGTTTCCATAGGTATGTCCTGTAAAGAGTGATATGAGAAAGAATGTTCTTTCAAAAGTTAGAGTGCAAAACAAAATATATGAAAAACAGGGTAGGGAAATGCAAGGTTAAATAATGGGTGTGTTTTTAAGAAAATAAAGAAAGGGGTTGAAAAAGTTGCTCTTGACAGACGTGTATCAGTTATGTTAAATATTTAGTATTTATTAATTTAAAAGACCAAACAATAAATAAAAAAGGAGAAGGAAATGTGTTTTATCCAGTGGATTCGTGATAATAATGCTTTTTTTCTGGGTATTGTGCAATTAATTTCAACACTCTTTTTAGGCGTTTTAGCAATATATGGTGAAAGTCTAAAAAGAAAACCAAAATTAAAAATAGCTTTAGATAATCCAAAAGGTAGAATTGCTGATTCTGAAGCAAAATTCAAGTTCGAAGTATGGAACGAAAGAAGTAATATAATAGCAAAAGATGTGAAATTATATATAACTGATTATTATTATGAGGGGAATGATAAAACTATAAATAATCATTTAGATATTCATTCCATAAATTGGGATGATGAAAAAGAAGTGGATGATATTGGATATAACACTAATAGGGGTGTTATTGGTTGCTATAACATTACGAATACACTTTTTTCCATAAATGATCTCAACTTTTCCACTGGAGATATAGTAGAAAGAAATAGTATCAATAAGAATGAGGTTATATATATAAGATATGCTGTGATTGGCAGAAATGTAAAAAGTAAATCGATAATCGTAAAAATAACACATGATGGTGCTAATAATGAACATCAGAATGATAATATATCTGAGCACATCCATGTCATTGAGGAAAAAAAATCGAATATATTCGGTGATCATAATACTGGTTTTACAAATATGGTCGGAGCATGTAGGGGACGTTTCCTAATTCTCTTTCGTCACATGTGTAAAATAAAGGCTTTAATCGAAAAAATTCCTCGGAGTTCACTCCGGGGTTAAAGCATTTTCTTTTTGCAGTTAGAAATTCTGGTGGCACAGAGTGCCAGAAAATTGGCGTAATACCCCGTAGCTTGCTGCGGGGATAGTCAATTTATGGCGGTAATTTATTACGGTTCGGTAAATGAAACGAAGATAAATGGATGGCTTCGGAATATCGGAAAAGGTTGGTAATCCTCCGCATAATAGAGAAAAGGGATAATCGCCCGGGTTCTTTTATGTATTCCGAATATCCGTCAATCGTTGCC
>JBAYHX010000178.1:0-6904 GCA_041665965.1 Candidatus Latescibacterota bacterium | reverse complement strand
CCATCATTAGTTCCAGCAAAGATATTCATACCGCTTACAGCAAGAGAATAAACGGGAGTAATTATCAGCCCAGTGTTGACGGCAGTCCAGCTTGCGCCATTGTTGGTCGAAAGAAAAACACCACCATTATAATTTCCAGCAAAGATATTCGTACCGCTCACGGCAAAACACATAATCCTAGCACCGTAAGGACCGTTTGTTTGGACCCACCCGGTTTGGGCTTCCAAGGGTTTACCTATGAATCCAAGAGAAAGCAAACAAAGAATAAAAAGCAACTTATTCATTTATTTTTCCTTCCATTTTTTTCGTGGTTTCAATTTCCAAGCTTTTCACGGGCGAATCTGTGAAATTATACTGATTTCAAATATATCTTTCACCGTCTTGAATACAAGCTTTTTTTGTGAACATTGATTCAACCGCCAAGCAAGATGGCATAAGAATGAATTCCCACATCTTAATTGCCCAGACGACGTTGATTTTTTGATCTAAAACGGAAACTCACTGCATCAATAATTCAACGAGAGAAAAATCCGACAGGTATTGAGGATAATCCTTCTGGTATTTTCGAATGCTCTGAATTGAGACCGGTATTCATGGGGAGGATGAAGAGGGGAACAATTTTCCAACCGCCACTTTCGGCACTAATTTCTTTCTTTTCTGCCAAGGAATTTCGGTCGATTGTTTATATAGTTTCTTATTTGTCTTCTGTTCTTCTTTAATTTTTTCTCTCTCATCCCGATATAACATATGGATCAGTTTTCGCGGGGCAGGTTACTCAACTCTATCCAAGCTGAAACCGTTTGACACAATCTGATACAAATTTCGGTTTGCTGAGATGACTTTTGTGTCAAGCATTTATGTAACTTGTTGTTATTCAATAGGAATCTTTAAAAGTTCACCGCCACCCCAAGATGTACGCTGGTCATATCCGTTAAGGATCTTGTCACATCGTAGGTGACTTCTCCGTCCTCACGCTTGATGGAACCCTCCTTGAGGTAATCAGTTTCACTTCCCCACCAGTAAAGGAAGCGCAAATCAATACTAACCCGGAAATTGAACCTGCCGTTTTCAGTCTGGGAATAGACTGGTATGAGGAATCCTCCGCCGATGGCTGTGTAGGTGGAAGTGTCGTCAAAATTCTTGGAGCTAGCGATTTCCTGATCGTCGGTTAAATCGATGTCCTTTATCTTCGATTCTGTATAGAAATAGGACATTCCGACCTTTCCCTCGATATAGGGTTGTATCGTTCCAAACGTTGTTGATACTCTTCCAACCAGCCCGTAGTGAACTATGTTATTGCTGGTTTCAACTCTCACCCGCACATCGGGGATAGTTGTGCTGAAAGGCTCAGAGCGTGTTTCGTTGCCATACATGATGAAACCGCCGTCCACACCCAGTCTGATAGACAGCGCCCGATCACTGAAAAAACCATAAGTGTATCCGCCTGCAATGCCTCCTCCGGCATTTATCTGCTGTTTGAATTCTCCCTGCGGGAAAGCGCCCATGAGATTCAACTCCACCTGATTATCGGCAGAAACGGGAGTGATCGCAGCAAGAAAAAGAATACTCGCAAAAACAGCGAAGCAAACGTTATGTTTTACCGTGATTCTCATATAGGGTCCTCATCTATACTGGGATTTGA
The DNA here is from genome assembly GCA_041665965.1 of Candidatus Latescibacterota bacterium. GTDB lineage: Bacteria > Latescibacterota > Latescibacteria > Latescibacterales > Latescibacteraceae > JAUYCD01. The sequence goes on along the minus strand of JBAYHX010000178.1, from coordinate 5,262 downwards.
CACGACCACACTGTGCAAAGGGCGGCCAGGGATCGATAAAGGGATAAACCGGAAATACCGTTCTTCAGTCATATAACCGCCCCAATATAATCCATTGCCGGACGTTGCTCCAGATTATTTTTTTTCCAGTATCTCTTTCATTTCAGCCAGGCGAAATTCGATTTCGAGGAGCTTTTCCTGTGTTTTGAGCTGGGCCTGGTTGATGGTGTTCTGGAGCATGAAAACCACGCCGAAGATGAGAAATACCACCCCGTTCAGAACCATGGATATACCCTTTGCAGTATCAGGCATATTTCCGGCAAGGAGCATGAACAGGGTGATCATGATGGCCATAAATACCCAGATTATTCCCGTATACATATTGGAATCCGTTTTAATATTGATGCTCCCTCTTCTGACAATTGAAAAAAGGAGTCCTGCGAAAGAAAGAGCAAAAAGTATACCGACCCCGAACCCGGCGCGGGCAAGAAAAGGAAGCTCGCTGAAAGCAATCACGGCATAAAGGAAAAATGCCGCCTGTCCCAGCATCACTGCAATTATGGCTGTCATGAACCATTTTCTCGGCGCGGTTAGTTTTTTCTCGAACAGCATGTGAACCTCCCGGTTATATTTTTCTTTGAGTTCAGGAGTAAAATGTTCCGACTCCAAAAGTTTATTACGGAAATTATCATGAGTATTTTCCATCCTTTTAAACCTCCTTCTCCAGCACAAGCCGAAGCGCCCGTTTCGCGTAGTGGAGCCTTGACTTGACAGTTCCCGGAGCGATAATCAGGATCGACGCAATCTCCTCGATGGAGAAATCCTCGAGAAAAAAGAGAGTCAACACCTCACGGTGGGAGAGCGAAATGCGGTCAAGTCCACGGTGCACCCGTTCGGCGTTATCAAAATCCGGAGTTTTGTCATCCGGGATTTCCAACAGCACATCCTCATCCATTTTCTCCGTTCGAACATCGGCAAACCGGTCTCTCCAGTGATCCATGGCGCTGTGTCGGGCAATGCTGTAAAGCCATGATGGCAGGGCATCCGGATTTTTCAGCGAACCGACGCTCTGAAAAACTTTGATCCATGTCTCCTGAAGAATATCCCACGCTTCTTCTTCGCTGGTAACCAGCCGCCGGATGTAGTAAAACAGCTTGTTTTCCCAGAGCCGGATCAATTCCTCGAAAGCGCCTTTATCTCCACGGCTGCAGCGGAGAACAAGAAGCTCGCAGTATATCCGTTCTTTATCGGTCATGGATTCCCTTATCCCGGATTCATGTATCTCTGAAACTTAAGTCGGCAAAAAAAGAGGAAAAGTTCAAAAAGGAAAGAAGAAACATTTTTACCCTGAATTATTCACAAACTTAATAATAAAATCCCCCCGCCGTTTCACGGCGCCCCCCTTGTTAAGGGTGTTAAAAAAAGAAGGAAAAAGAAAGTCTCGTGTATAATTATCCCCTTAACAAAGGGAGATGCCGAGAGGTAGAGGGGATTTCTGACTCAATGTGTTGTAGTAAACATATTTTTATTAATAATCCCAGGTTAAAACCAATACTGTTCACTTAAGGCTGGTTTCGACAGGCTCAACCAGCGGGCACTGAGCTTGTCGAAGTGCAGTTTGGGTTAAATGAACAGTATTAAGGTTAAAACAGTTTCTTCATTTCTATCTGGGTCGTGCAAAATCTTGTGAATCTTGTAAATCATGTCAATTTTTACATTGGCGTCAATTCCCATCGGGCGATCCGATGCCGCGTTTGTAGATGACAGCGTCTTCCTTGGATTCCACTCTGCCGTAGTACCTTTTGTCCAGAGTCAGGGGAGGGGCAATTCTGGAATATCCATATCCAAGAAGCACGCCGCCGATAAGGGTTACCGCAAGATAGATAAGGGCGATTCTTTTACGGAGAACAGCATGAAGGGATACAATGGTGGATATTTTTGTGGCCGGGCCGGTGATGAAGAAAGCGAGAGCTGCCCCCTGGCCCATTCCCATGCTGACCAGAACGCCTATGAGAGCGACCGTTCCTCCCCCGCAGACATACAGGGGAATGCCGAGAAGACCGCCGATCAGCACTGATTTGAACCCGCCGCCTCCTAAAAGCGCGGCGATCCACGAGGGTTTTACAAACGCCTGCACTGTCCCGGCAAGGAACAGGGCCAGGATAAAATATTTGGAAATGTACAGGAACATTTTACAAGAATGTCTGAATAATGCTTTTATCCTTGCATGGGAATATAATCGAGCGCTGTCTGACGGGCAGGAACGGAGTACATTCCCCGCGGAGAAACCCGCTTTCAGCGGATTCTTGAAATATGCGGCGTTTCCGGAAAGAGCCAGTTCAAGGGAAAATCCGCCGATTATTCCCAAAAGGAGCGCCGAGAATGTCCGTGCGAACGCCATCTCCGGCCCCATGACTCCCCAGGTGATGATAAAGAGAGAGGGATTCATCAAAGGCGAGGCTATAAGAAACGCCATAAGGGGCGGAAGCGGAACTCCGACGGCAGCAAGACCGCCCACCAGAGGTATGGCGGCAAATGTGCACATCGGAGAAAGAATTCCCAGAACCGCTGCGAAAAGAATGGGAATCCCGCCTTTTCTGTTGAGAAATTCACGAACCTTTTCACTGGACATGAGTTCTGAAATAGCAACAGCAGCCAGAACTCCGAGGACAACATAATACCAGAGACTCAGGAAAAGCGCCCATGTATTGACGATGATCTTTTCGGTGTAAGTCCCGTATAATAGTCTCTCTATGGTGAAATAGAGAGTATAAAAAAAATTCAGTATTTCATAGATATGTGTCAAGAAATGCTGCCTTATAAAAAAAGATAGCAGGAGACGGGAACCAGAATAAGAGAATGTCTGAACCGCTGAAGCGTATGATGCAAGTGATAAAAGATGATTTTAAGATTCTTTCATCACATAAATCAGAATTTATCATACGAATCAGTGGTTCAGACGTTTTTTGTCTTCTTTCTTTTCCTGCTCATGAATTTTGTGAAATAATTCTCTAAAGCTTTGTGTTTTTTATCGGAGGAATTGTCCCCTTTTCTTTGGGAACCACCACTTCAAGATCATAAAGCATCGTTTTGGCGGTATCCTCGATTGAGGAGGCAAATCCCGCGGCTCCATAGCGGGTTTTCAGTTTGATAAGCAGGTGGTTTTCACCCTTTTCAAGAACCACGGGTACTGCCTTCTCACGGAGCTGGTACTCATGGGGACCCTCATCACGGAATATCTCTTTCCCATTCAGAAATACTTTCGCCCCGCCGTCATAGCCGAACATGAATTTTCCCATCTGTTTCATCGGAGATTTCAGGCAGAGGTATGCATAGGTTATGGTGTTGGCCAAATCTTCGGTAAGTGTTTCATTAAGGCTGACATACGCTTCCGGGAAACCGTAGGGGTGTTTGAACACCCACCAGGGCTTGCCGGTGGATGCTTTCTGCCCGTCTTTCGGTTTGATGAGCGTTTCTCCCCCAAGGATGTCTTTGTCAAGGTCTGTTTCCTTGTAGGGGCCGTTCATGAGGTAGTTCTGAAAACCGATGCCCTGATACCCGGAATGCTTCAAAAAGTTACGGCGCACCTCACGCACCTGTTTCCCCACAACGGTAATATCTTTCTCCTCGAAGCTGCCGATCCCTTTGTTCCGGGCAAGATGCATCGCCACAACATCCGACGGATTCACTCCCATAGCCCGTAAGGTGGTAGCCTCGGTTGCAACGGGATTGCCGCCTGCAACGACAATATTGTGGTGAAGGTTTTGTGTTTTTGAAGGCCAGTCTCTTTCAGAAGCCCAGAATCCGGCAATCACCCCGTAATCGGTGGGACAGTAGCTGAAAATGTCCAGCATTCCCGGGGCAAACCCAAACCTGTCCATCTGGCTTTTCCCCCGGCCGTCGCCGTAGGGTATGGAAGCAAATGCGCCGACATAGTTTTTGAAAAGAAGGGTGCCGCCGCCGATGTTCATTTTCATGGCGGGGATGTTGATCAGTTTCTTGCCGTTGATAATCGTTTCCGGCATATAGTACCCGTCACGGGGAGTGCCGGTGCCGGGAACGGTAACGCCGTAACCGAATTTGCCGCTGCGGAATTTTACATCCACCCGCTGAAGGGCACCGCCAGGCACCGGCACAAAGCGGTATTTATCCTCGTTCAGGTCGATATAGTCAACTACTGTATGGTTTTGTGACCGGGTAAATTCCTCGCACATATCTTTATAAGAGATATTGTCGAACTCCCGCCAGTGAAGAGTCCAGCCATCTTCGTCATACGAGCCCTCATACTGAGGCCCCTGGCCGCGTTTTCCACCGATTATCCAGGTAGCGCCCTCTACCAGAGAGATACGCTGGGGTTTTATTTTCTCCACCAGATAGTTGACCACACTTTTAACAACCCGGGCATCCGTTTCATCTCCCCAGTGGCCTTCACCGTTATCGAAAAAATGCTCATTCTTCCGTTTGCCGTCACGGTCATACATCGGAGCGCTGACAAGATTGAGTTTGATGAGCACATGGTCTGTCGGTTTGATGATTTTGGAAAGGCAGGTTTCCGATTTGTCAAGCTCCAGCGCCCGGCGCACAACGGCATCGACCTGTTCGTAGGTTACCCTTTCAGCAGTAAGAGGAACAGGATTTTGTATCTCTTTGTCTTCCGAAGTGGCGATGGCTACAACAGCACGGTTTGTTTTCGCCTGAGAATCTTCGATAAGAGATACCTGCGGCGTTGCATGGTCACGGTGCGCGTGACGGATGTCTATCCCGATGCTGATAAAAAATGATAGTATCAGCGTCATGGAAAATATCAGTTTTTTATTCTTTTTCAGGGTTTCCGTGGGCGTGTCTCCTTTTTATAAAACCGCGCTATTCCTCTATTATTTGTCCATTCGCTACATCTTTGCTGAACAACTCACCCCCTGCCCCCCTCCCTCTCTCTTGCGAAGGGAGGGGAAAAACTCATCTGCCACCTGATAACCTGCTATTAATACAAGTACATATGTCTGGAATGTACCCCTCTCTTTTCAAGAGAGGGGATCAAGGGGTGAGTTCAATAATAAAAGATATCTTTTTTCAAATATAGAATACTGCCAATGATTTTTCAATGTAAATGATAAAGAGCATATATTCGGGGGCACAAAACAATATAAAGCAATGTTTTACAACAAATTAAGTTACCGGTCTTTTCCATCTGTTTGCGGAAAGAGCCGGGTGTAATTTTTCTGATTACCGTTCAATTTGATCGAACCCGGCGTCACATTCATCGAACAGACTCCCGCAATCTTT
>JBAYHX010000177.1:0-6905 GCA_041665965.1 Candidatus Latescibacterota bacterium | reverse complement strand
CTATTTTCCCGAAAACGTTATTAACTTCGGGGAATGTTCTGATGATCTTGTCTGTCTGCTGAAGCAGTTCCCGCGCTTTGGTGATGGACATCCCCGGCAGGGTGGTGGGCATGTAGAGCAGATCGCCCTCATAGAGCGGCGGCATAAATTCCGAGCCGAGCCTCTTGAAAGGCATATAGGTTATTGCTACCACGAGTATGGCGGCGAGCAGCACCCATATACCCCGTTTCAGAACGAAATTCAGAATCGGGGTATACATCGCTATAAGCACGCGGTTCAATGGATTACGATTTTCCGGAAGTATCTTCCCCCGGATGAAATATCCCATGAGCACCGGAATGATGGTGATCGAGAGTATCGCCGCAGCGGCCATGGAATAGGTCTTGGTGAAAGCCAGGGGTTTGAACATCCTTCCCTCCTGCTCACCCAGGGTAAACACCGGGATGAACGATACGGTGATCACCAGGAGCGAATAAAAGAGAGAAGGCCCCACTTCCTGTGAGGCTTCAAGGATAACCTGCCATCGGTCTTTTCTCTCGGAAGGAGGTTTGAGATTCTCATGTTCAATATGTTTGTGTGCGTTCTCTATCATGATGATGGCAGCGTCCACCATTGCGCCTATTGCGATGGCGATGCCTCCCAGCGACATGATATTGGCGTTGATTCCCTGCGCTTTCATGATGATGAACGCTATCAGAATAGCAGCAGGTAAAGTGAATACCGCAATGAACGCGCTCCGGGCATGAAAGAGAAAGAGAAGACAGACCAGGGCGACAATGGCGATTTCCTCGAAAAGCTTTTCTTTCAGTGTGTCAATGGCGCGGAGGATCAGGCCGGAGCGGTCATAAGCAGTCTCGATTTTCACATCCGGCGGAAGACCCTGTTTGAGAATCTCCAGTTTCAGTTTTACCTGTTTGATGACCTCAAGGGCGTTCGAACCATAGCGCATCACAATAATGCCGCCGACAGTCTCACCCTCGCCGTTGGATTCAGCAAGCCCGCGCCTCATCAGGGGACCGATGGTCACATCCGCGATATCCCGCACATAAACCGGAACGCCCTTTGCCCGATCCACCATAACCGGAATATTTTTGATGTCCTCAACCGATTTTAAATATCCGAGACCCCTGACCATGAATTCAGACTCGCCCATCTCGATGACCTCACCGCCCACATCCCGGTTGGAATTCGAGATGGCGTTCTCTATCATCATCAGAGATATGTTATATCCCCGAAGCTTAACCGGGTCCACCGTGACCTGGTATTCCTTGACAAAACCGCCGATGCTTGCCACTTCGGCGACACCTTCCACCGCGGTAAGCTCGTATTTCAGATACCAGTCCTGTAAGGAGCGCAATTCCTGCAGGGAGCGTTTATCGGAAGTAAGCGTATACTCGTACACCCAGCCCACACCGGAGGCGTCGGGACCGATTGTGGGGACAACATTTTTCGGGAGACGTTTCTGTGCATAATTCAGGTATTCAAGAACACGGCTCCGTGCCCAGTAGATATCGGCGCCGTCTTCAAAAATGATATAGACAAGAGAATATCCAAAAAAAGAATATCCGCGCACAGCTTTCGATCCCGGCACAGAAACCATCGCGGTGGTGAGAACATAGGTTACCTGATCTTCAACAATACGGGGCGATTGGCCGGGATACTCTGTGTAGATGATGACCTGAACATCGCTCAAGTCGGGAATGGCGTCAATGGGAATCCGAATGATCGAATAAATGCCGATTCCTATAAGAAAAAGAACGGTCAGGATAATCAGAAAAGGATTCCGTACAGACCATTCGATTATTTTTTTAAGCATCTGAAAATCCTTATTTCTTTGGAATCAGCTTCATCCCGCATTTGGGGCAGTTTCCCGGCTTATCGCTTTGAATTTCGGGATGCATCTCGCAGGTATATATCGTTTTTTTCTTTTCTCCGTTTTTCCCGGAAGGAGCAGGCTTAACGGTATCTGTTTTTTTGCCGGTATCCATATTCATTCCGCGCATTTCCTGAGCTTTTTTCTCCGGCGGCGCGGTCTTCTTTTCCGTCGCCGGCATGTCCATTCCGGGCATGCTCTGGCCTTTTGTTTCCGACACTGTTTTTTGACCGGGTACGGTCGCAGGTATCGGCATGTTCATGCCCGGCATAATCATCTGACCAACGGCAGCTTTGAGGTTGCTCTCCGCATCGATGAGGAACTGTGAGGATACCACAATTTTTTCTCCTGCATGAATACCTTCCAGCACCTGAGTATACCCATCGCTGCTGAAACCCAGTTTCACTTCACGAGGTTCGAAATATCCTCCGCCGAGCGCCATGACCGCTATATTACGTTCGCCTGACCTGATTATTGCCTGTTCCGGGACAGCCACGACATTCTGTAATACGGGCGCTTCGAATTGAACCGCAGCAAACATCTCCGGCCTCAACTCCAGACCGGGTGTGTTCGGCAGCTCGATGCGAACCGGTACAGTCCTTGTGTCGCCGTTCATTGTGGGAGAAATGAAAGATATTTTCCCGCTGAATACTTTCCCCGGAAGATTTGATACAGAAATCCGCGCTGTCTGCCCTGCTTTGACAAACGACATCTCGTTCTGGTAAACATCAGCCCAAAGCCATACGACAGAAAGGTCGGCAATTTTAAAAAGCTCGGCTCCGGACATGATATTCTGGCCATTCACAACTGATTTTTCCAGAACAATCCCGGTCAACGGCGAGAACAGGGTCATGGCTTTGACCGGAGTTCCGCGTTCTTTCAACGACTGAATTTCGCTATCGGTTATATCCAGGTAACGCAGGCGGCTGCCTGCGCTCTCAATAAGCTGGTCTGCTCCAAGAAGAGCATCGGTTTGTCCGTTTCCCTCCAGTTTTTTCCTGTAGCTCAAAGCCTGCAGGTATTCCTGCTGGGTTGCAACCAGTTCGGGGCTGTAAATCTCCAATAGCGGCTGCCCTTTGTCAACCATCATGCCGGTATAATCGACATATAATTTTTCCACCCAGCCTGACACTTTGGAATTGACCACCGAGTATCGTGTCTCATCGGGGCTTATCTTCCCGGGAGCGCGGACAGTACGGGACAGATTTCTTTTTGTAACCTCCTCGATTTTTACTCCGATATTTTGAACCACTGTCGGATCAATTTTGACTCCCCTGGCTGTTCCTTCTTCGCCCTCATACACCGGCACAAGGTCCATACCGCAGTCAGGAGCTTTCCCCGGTTTATCGGAAGTGTACCAGGGATGCATGGGGTCTTTGTAGAAAAGTACTTTCTTTTGGCCGGATTTGTATTCCGGAGAAATCTGCGAGAGTTTCGTTATATCCTTCTGCGATGAACGGAAGACGATATATCCTGCTCCGAATCCGACAATAAGACTGAGCAATGCAATGATCATTATTTTTTTCATAGTGAACGCGCCTGTTTTCACTGATGTATCATGTTGGATATCTTTTCGCTGTCCAGACCGACTGCCTGTTCAAGCGAAGCCTGACTCTCCATATAGTCCGAAACAGCGGTTTCACAGTCCTTTCTTATCTGGAGCAGCATCCGGGCGGCATCTATCACGGCCATGAAATCACCGGTTCCCGCTCTATACCCATCTGTGACTGCCAGAAGAGTCTGTTCCGCCTGGGGTATCAAAGAATTCCGATAATAGTTTATACTCTTCCGATTTGCCTCAACATTCTCGTACGCTTCATGTACCTGAAGAAAAACCTCATTTTTCATGTTTCCGAATTCCGCCTGCGCTTTTCGGATATTGATGCTGCCCTCCTCTATTTTCGACCGTACCTTTCCCTTTGACCAGAATGACTCCGGGATGGTAAAACCAAACATGGTAGACCAGTAATCCGAACCGGACATTGTCATGTCCTTGTACATAAGCCTCACCATGAAATCCGGCATACGTTCCTTGCGGGATACCGCAAGTTCGGCCTTCCTCATACGGATATTATAATCCATTGCCTGAAGTTCGGGACGTTTCTCAAGCGCAAGGGAATCGATCTGTTCTATCATTAACGCAGGAAAAGTCTTTTCTATGTCCTCAACCGGAGCGATGGACATTGACGGCGACCGCCCCGCCAGTGTGTTGACTCTGGCCTCCGCTACCTTCTTTTCTCTCTGGAGATGTATGGTTGATAAAGAAAGCATGGAAAGCTCGGTCTGCGCTTTTAAAATATCGGACTGCCTTCCCGATCCGACTTCATACTGCCGTGACGCAACGGCAATAAGCTCCCTCAGGAGTTCCTGAATCCGGGAATTGATACTGAGGGAGCGATCGGCAAGATAGAGCGCATAATAAGCGGATTTTACCTCATGAATCACCTGTCTTTCCAAAGCTCCGATATTTCTTTCGGCCATCACGGCGCTGTTACGGGCTGCATCACCCATTGCTGCGCGTTTACCGGGAAAAGGAAACATCTGCTGGATTGAATAATCTGTTTCCTGACCGTTTTTTATCGGATTCGGAAAAGATTTAAGAGGAGTCTGGTAGAATTCTATTCCGGCCTGCGGAGGTTCAAAAGAGGTATTTTGCCGTATTCTGGTATAAGAAGCCGCGCTCTCCTCCCGTGCTGCAAGGATTCGTGGGTTATTTCGGAGAGCTTCGGCAATGAGGCTGTCAAGGCCGGCTGATTTTCCTGTCTGGGCAAAGCTGTTTATCACAAAAACACAGAAGAAAAAGATGAAAAAAAAAGATTTATTCATGTCTGTATTCTCAACAGTTCCCCAAAAGGAAGGATGTACAAGGGTATCCATCCATATTTTTAGAAATATAGCGAGAAGAAGTATTAATGTAAATAGATATGTATATTGTTCTACCACCATTATAAGGACAGTAGAAATTCCAATTTCACCAGGCGACTTTTACCTTATTTGCCGCTTTTTGCTCCGATAGTCTCGGTCACCTTCCCGCATGAGAACATTGATTTGCCGAAATAGGGATTTTTCACCGTTTTATCATTCTGAATCCAATCAGCGCCCTTTTTGTTGAATGCCATCGGGCAGTGGATAACATAAAGAGGAGTTTCCCCTAATGATCCGAACTGTTGTGCAAGGACAATAAGATCGTCGGACGCCTGTTTGAATTCGTTCCGTGCTGTTTCGATATCGGTCGCTGCGGAGATACGTTCGGCATCTTTCGCAAGCTTTTCGGAAGAAGCCATCCAGGCCATATGCGTTTTCATATCGGTGAGAAGTTTCATATCCACTTCTTTGAGCGATTTTGCAAGAGACAGTGCGTTTGTTTGCGCGTTCTTATAATCATCGCCGCTGAGAGCGGTATGGATCGAAAGATATGATTTATACACATTATCAAGCTGGATTTTGAAAGCAAGGGGAGTTACAAAGACCACGGGTTTCGACGTTTCAGTTGTACTCGTCGATTGCATCTGGGTGTGATCATGCATCTGGGAAAAGGAACTCCCTGAAAACACCATTGATAGTGTAAAACATAATGTCATAAATAAATTTTCGCGACGCATTGAATTATCCTTAAATAAGGTGATTTTATATCTATACAGGGAAATTGCGCATCATCTTCAACCTCTGGGGAAATAATACAGTGCAAGAAATTCTTTCGATAAATACCGCATAAGTTCCTAACGGTTCATACTTCCGGTACGGTACCCTTCGAGATCGAGAGTTATATATTTGTAACCTATCTCTTTCAGCCGTGTAACAATTTCATTTCGAATATCCGGTTCTGAAAGTCGGGGAATATCCGATTCGACCACCTCAACCCGAGCGATTTCATCGTGATGCCGCACCCGCACCTGGCTGAACCCCAGAGATTTGAGCATCCGCTCAGCTTTCTCGACCTTTTCAAGTTTATCATCGGTGATGGCAACACCATACGGAATCCTTGACGATAGACAAGCCATCGAAGGTTTATCCCATGTCGGAAGCCCCATGGAGCGTGAGAGTTTTCGAATCTCTTCCTTGGTCAGACCGGCTTCCTGAAGCGGGCTTCGCACACCGCATTCTTTGGCTGCCCGTGCTCCCGGACGGTAATCACTCCGATCGTCTGCGTTGCTCCCGTCTAAAATATACCTGATACCTTCTCTTTCTCCTATTTCCCGGAGCCGGGTAAAGAGCTCGCTTTTACACCAGTAACATCGATCTTTACCATTTGCGGCAAAGGCGGGATTGGATATCTCACGGCTTTCGATGACAAGACAGCGCACATTCAGCTTTTCGGCGATTTCAACAGCCGCATGTTTTTCATCGGAAGGCAGCGTTCGGGAATCTCCAATCACTGCAAGTACCTTGCTGCCCAACACATCCGATGCAACCTTAAGCAGAAAGGTGCTGTCAACACCGCCGGAGTAAGCCACAATAACGCTTCCCATGCCGGTCAGAATTTCTTTCAAAGAGTCTAATTTATTTTCCATGATTTACATCTCTTTCGTATTCACGTTTCCTTGAACAGCCAGGTCGACAGGTACCGTTCGCCGGAATCGGGGATAATAACCACGATCGTTTTCCCTCTGTTTTCCTCGCGTTTTGCCGCCGAAAAAGCAGCCCATACTGCCGCACCGCTGGATATCCCAGCCAGAATTCCTTCCTCGCGGGCCAGACGGCGGGCTGCTATTCCAGCGTTTTCGTTTGTTACCCGAATAATTTCGTCGATGATATCACGGTTGAGGACAGCAGGGACAAAGCCGGCGCCGATTCCTTGGATTTTATGCGGTCCGGGAGCTCCTCCCGATAGAACAGGAGAACTTTCCGGTTCGACCGCAATTGCACGAAAACCTTTCTTCCGCTTTTTCAAAACTTCCGCGATACCGGTCAGTGTTCCGCCGGTTCCGACACCGGCCACAAGAATGTCTACCGCTCCGTCGGTATCGTTCCATATCTCTTCTGCTGTGGTTTTACGGTGAATCTCCGGATTAGCGGGGTTATTAAACTGCTG
>JBAYHX010000176.1:0-6909 GCA_041665965.1 Candidatus Latescibacterota bacterium | reverse complement strand
TCCCTGAATTCATGCTCGTTGTAATCCATCACCGAGATAGAGGATTTCCCCGCTATTTTTTCACCAAAATACTCAAGGCTCCCCGGAGGAAGCCCGACTTTCCTGGATTGATGCAGAAGGGGACTTTTTTTCATGAAGGACTCACATTTAAAAGGTTTTTTCTAAAATATGCAACTAAACCGTCTGTCTCAAGCCATTTTTTCGGGAAAGCTTTTCACTTCCAACTCTAAAAAAATCATTGTTGCACGTGTTTGAATGATAAGGGCCGTTCCACTCGGACTTTTCTGTTGATTTTTTCTTCTTCGATAAATATATTGTATACTTCTTCGGAGCCGAAGTGGTGGAATTGGTAGACGCACCGGTTTCAGGGACCGGCGGGCGCAAGCCTGTGGGGGTTCAAATCCCCCCTTCGGCACCAAATCAATTCAATATCATCCTTTCCCATGTTTTGCCCATATCTCATAACTATATCCCCCGGCGCCCTTTGCTTCCAAAGTTACTTTCTTTTTCGTTCTCGATTTCACTATCCTTGTTAGCCAGCTCACTGATTAAGAAAAAACGTCTAACCTTTTCTTGACATCTTATGAGTGGTATTGTAAATTAAGTAGATATTCTCAAATTGTATATTAAAACTATTATTCCGTGAATAATCTAATTAAATAAAATATTCTTAACACGATAAGGGGCGCACAGGTGAAAGTTTACGGCACAAAGGACATTCGAAATATCGTTTTGATTGGTCACGGCGCCTCGGGCAAAACCACAATGGCCGAGGCAATCCTTTATATCAGTGGAGCCATTCCCCGCATGGGAAAGGTCGATGACGGCAACACGAAATCCGATTATCTGGAGGATGAAATTGCCCGTAAAATATCGATCAGTGCTTCGATAGTTCAAACTGAATTTCAGGGGAGCAAGCTGAATGTTATCGATACACCGGGATATGCCGATTTCAGCGGTGAAATAATCTGCGGTATGCGCGGGGCGGATTGCGGAGTGATATCGATAGATGCTCTAACCGGTCTTGAGGTTGGCACAGAAACGGCATGGGAGCTTTGTGAAGACCAGAAGAAACCGCGTATAATTCTTGTTAATCGAACAGGCAAAGAACACGCCAAAGCCCTTGATGTTTTGAAAGCGATTCAGGAGCGCTTTGGCATAAAAGCCCTTCCCATTCAAATTCCGGTTAATCCCGGTATGGGATTCAACCGTATAGTGGACATTGTATCCATGAAGGAATACACATACCAGGTTGATGGCAACGGGAAAGGGACTGTCGGAGAAATTCCGGAGAATCTGAAAGCGGAAGCGGAAGAACTTCATGAAAAGCTTATCGAGGCGGCAGCCGAGAGCGACGATACATTGATGGAAAAATTTTTCGAATCAGGGCTTACTCCCGAAGAGGTAAGCGGAGGAATTAAAAAGGCCATCCAGGAAGGGACGCTCTTTCCGGTGCTCTTTTCCGATGCTTTTACCGCGGTAGGTGTAGACCTGATCATGAAGCTTATGGTAGACAGTTTGCCTTCACCCGGAGAAATGCCCAGCATCAAGGGTAAGAAAACCGGAAGCGTTATCGAACTCAAACCTTCAAATGATTCCCCTCTTGCTATTCAGATTTTTAAAACAGTAATGGAACCTCACCTGGGCGAACTCTCCCTTTTCAGGGTATTTTCGGGTTCTTACAAAGCCGGTGAAGAACTTTACAATTTCTCTCATTCCCTGACAGAGCGGCCTACCCTTATTTACAATCTCACAGGCAAGGACAGGAGCGAAATCTCAACGGTCAACTGCGGAGATATCGGAACGTTTGTGAAACTGAAAGGGACCAAAACAAACGATACTCTCTGTTTGAAACAGTTTCAGATCGAACTCGATCAGTTGGTGTTCCCCGAGCCTGTTATGGATGTCGCAGTCTATCCCAAGACAAAAGGCGAAGAAGATAAAATTTCTCAGGGCTTGAACCGACTCCGTGAAGAAGATCCATCTTTCCGAGTTCGTAACGATGCGGAACTGCGGCAGATTATTCTTGAAGCTATGGGCGGCGTTCATATCGACGTTATTATCGATCGGTTCAAGAAAAAGAATAACATTGAAGTTGAATTGAAAGAGCCAAAGATCCCCTACCGTGAGACCATTACCGGTAAAGCGGACGAAAAATATCGTTACAAAAAACAGACCGGCGGACGCGGACAGTATGGTGAAGTATATTTCCGGATGGAACCGATGCCCCGCGGCGAAGGATTCCTTTTTGCTGATGAAATCAAAGGAGGGGTAATTCCCTCCCGGTTCATTCCGGCTGTGGAAAAAGGCCTTGTGGAAGCTTTGGAGCGTGGCCCTCTTTCCCACTGCAAGGTAATAGATGTCAAGGTTACTCTGTATTACGGTTCGTTTCACACGGTGGACTCTTCCGAACTTGCGTTCAAGATGGCTTCGGTTCTATGCTTCCGTGAATGCTTTCTGAAATCGAAACCGATTCTGCTGGAACCTATTTACAATGCCGAGGTCAAAGTACCTGACGCCTATACCGGAGATGTTATGGGAGATCTTTCCTCACGCCGCGGGAAAATAATGGGTATGGAGCCTTCCGGTATCTTTCAGATTGTGAAAGCGCAGGTTCCACTGGTTGATCTGTACCAGTATGCAACCCATCTTCGCTCGCTCACCCAGGGAAGAGGAGCATATTCACGGTCATTCTCCCATTACGAGATGGTTCCTGCCGAACTGGCGCAGAAAATCATCGACGCGAATAAGGAAGAAGAAACAGAAAGATAATTTACCCTTACGGGACTCATCAGGGCGCAAACTGATGTTTGCGCCCTTGATTCGTATGATACAAGTCTTAGATATATTAGCATATTAAGAAGACGTATTACCGATTCGGACGATCTTGCAAAAGATATGGATTTATTACGTTATTACTCTGAAAAGTTTTAAGCGTCAATCCAAAAAATAAATTTTATGCACCTATTTTTCACCATGTTCTTCCACCTCCAATGTCAGGTTTTTATGATAATTATTTCAAGAACCCTCCATCCCCCCTTCGTACTTTAATCTCATTTCTTCTATTCATGACAGCGTGAACGCAGTCAGTGAAATATTACTTTTATTATAAGAGAAAACTCACTAATTTTTGGATATTAAACGTATTATTTATACTCTATAGGGAGGGCTTTGCGATGTCCGGTCATTCCAAATGGGCAACTATACGCCGTAAAAAGGGAGCCCTGGATGCCAAGAGAGGGAAAGTGTTTACTACTCTCATCAAGGAAATTCAGGTGGCCGCTCGTAATGGCGGCGGAGATGAAAATATCAATCCACGGCTGAGAACCGCGGTAACTGCGGCCCGCGCGGCAAACATGCCGATGGATAATATCAAAAAAGCTATCCAGCGCGGTACAGGCGACCTGCCCGGAGTGCATTACGAAGAGGTCAGTTATGAAGGATACGGTCCCGGAGGAGTCGCCGTTCTCGTTGAATGCATGACCGACAACAAACAGCGAACCGTGTCGGAAGTCCGTCACCTGTTCAGCAAGTACAACGGTTCGCTGGCTGAAAACGGCGCGGTTTCATGGATGTTCGACACGAAGGGAGTATTGACCTTCGATGCAGGCGTCATGAGCGAGGATGATATGATGGAACATGTCCTTGAATCCGGCGCTGATGATATGAGTGTTGAGGATTCAACCTATGAAGTCGTATGTTCTCAGAAAGCTTTCCCCAATGTGCTGACCTATTTCGATTCGAAGAAAATCAAATACGAAGGCGCCGAAATCTCGAAAGTACCGCAAACGACTGTTAAAGTCGAAGGGAAAGACGCCAAGACTCTCATGAAACTCATGGAAGCCATTGAAGAGTCTGAAGATGTGCAGAAGGTATGGTCGAACTTTGACATCGATATCGAACTTCTTGAAGAAGAATGATTCATGAGAGTTTTGGGAGTTGATCCGGGGCTGGGTGTAACCGGATATGCTGTGATCGACAGCGGTTTGGGAATGCCGAAATTGATTGAAGCCGGGGTTATCCGGAGCAAGGCTTCCCTGCCTCTGGAAAAAAGACTCTTTGAGCTTTTCAGCAATTTCGAGGGCATTGTTAGTGAATTCAATCCCGATGCTATGGCTATAGAAGAGCTTTACTCTCATTATGCCCATCCGAAAACGGCAGTAATCATGGGACATGTGCGGGGCCTTTTTTTCCTTTTGGCAGGGAAATCCGGCATTCCGGTATATTCATACTCGGCAACACGGATCAAGAAGTCGGTATCGGGAGCCGGTCATGCCTCAAAAGAACAGGTGGCCAGCATGGTTGCGACTCTTTTAAACTTCGATGTAACAGACAGTCCGGCTGATGTAACAGACGCCATTGCGACTGCCATATGCCATCTTCATACGGTAACTCATGGTGATACACAGTGATTGTAATGGTTCGCGGCATACTTGATTCGGTGACCGAAGACCAGGCTCTGGTCGAGGTGAACGGCCTGACTTACGGAATACTCATCAGCCGGGAGTTGACGGAGCGATTGATCACCAGCGGCAAAGTCGGTCAGGAAGTAGTTCTCCATACCATGCAGTACATCGAGGGAAATGTAGGCATGGGGAATCTCCTGCCCCGGCTGGTTGGTTTTCTGAGCAGGGCCGATCTCGACTTTTTTTCTCTTCTCATATCCGTTCAGGGGCTTGGAGTGAAAAAGGCGCTCCGTGCTCTTGTTGTACCGGTGAAAGATGTTGCAAAAGCTATCGAGCTCAATGATGTGGGAACGCTGAAAAGGCTCCCGGAAATAGGCAACAAGACCGCACAGAAGATCGTCATGGAATTGAAAGGGAAAGTTGCACAATTCGCTTTCCTCCCGGAGGAGAAAATACCGGAAGCTTACGGAACTTCCGACATGGCAGAGGAATACATGGCAGAAGCATTCCAGATACTTCTTCAACTCCAGTACTCCGATGACGAGGCGCGGGAAATGATCCGCCGTACGGCCAAGGCTGTTCCTGAAATCAATACCTCGGAGAAACTCATCCAGGAAATTTTCAAGAGGCATGCAGCACGATAGAGATCACAGAATGGAGTATCACGAGTGAGCCGTGAAAGAATAGTTACAGGTGATGCTTCTTCCCCGGAGGAAGAAACTTTTACCTGGAGCCTGAGACCGAAAACATTACCGGAATATATCGGCCAGAAAGCTATTGTCGAAAAACTTTCCATTTCACTGGAAGCAGCCCGGAAACGGGGTGAGCCGCAGGAACATCTCCTTCTTCACGGTCCTCCCGGACTTGGTAAAACAACGCTTGCCCATATTATTGCCAGGGAAATGGACGCGAGACTCATCACTTCTTCTGGTCCGGCGCTTACCAAAATAGCGGATCTGATGGGGATTCTCACCAATCTTGAAAACGGAGATGTCCTTTTCATCGACGAGATTCACCGTCTGCCGAAAAACATCGAGGAATTCATCTATCCCGCGATGGAGGACTTTAAGATCGATTTTGTCCTGGACAAGGGGCCTTTTTCCAAGGTGATCAATGTCCCCCTGAAACGGTTCACGCTTATCGGCGCAACAACCCGGGTCGGCCTTCTTTCCGCCCCTCTCCGCGATCGGTTCGGGATGACCTATCACCTGGATTTTTATCCTCCTGAAGATATTTACAAAATTGTAATACGTTCTGCTGAACTGCTTGGCATCAAAACTGACAGCGAGGGGGCGGAAATCATTTCCCTCCGTTCCCGCGGAACTCCCCGTATAGCAAACCGTCTCCTGCGGCGGGTCCGTGATTATGCATCAGTAAGGGGAAATGGTATAATTGACACCGATATCGCGCAGAAATCTCTTACCATGGAAGGCATCGATAACCGCGGGCTCGATGATCTTGACCGCTCGCTTCTGAGGATCATCATCGACTATTACAGCGGCGGCCCTGTTGGAATAGAAGCAGTTGCGGCAACCCTTTCGGAGGAGGCGAACACCATCGAGGAGCTGGTGGAGCCGTATCTCCTTAAAATTGGATTCCTCCTCCGTACAAAACGGGGAAGGATGGTCGGCCCCGATGCTTACTCTCATCTCGGTCTGCCGGTAAAAGGCACACCTCAGGGCGAGTTATTCCAATGATTCTGCTTGCTATTCAATACCTGAATTCGTATATTTTCCACCGGTTAATTTATAGTTATCTCGAAAATGTGGCGGCGTAGCTCAGCTGGTCAGAGCAGCGGAATCATAATCCGCGTGTCACTGGTTCGAATCCAGTCGCCGCTACCAATAAAACAAGGGGTTACAGATAGTATCCTGTAAGCCCCTTTTTAATTGTGTCAGAGTTTGCGTCATAGATTTCCCGAACAGAAACACAATTATTTTTGTGCAAGTCAATTTGCGTTTAATCGGTGAAAAATATAAAAACCCTGCAAAAAGAACAGGGCTTTGCTGAGAACGCAGAGCAAGCGATCTCGTAACTTTTTCCGCACTTGGCAGATAAGCATAGTGAGGTCTACCCCCACGATATCTCATTGTCGATAACCGTGAGAATCCTTGGCGCTGAGTTTACTGCCCCCTGACGGACGTGTTGGTTTCAACCCACACAGCAAATTTATGTATATATTTTGCGGCGAATTCCCTGATTGAATCATTGGCAAGATTACCATTCTGATCGAAAAGATTCGCGGCATTCCCGATGTAAGCCTCAGGCTGCTGCATAGTGGGAACATTCAGAAACACCAGCGATTGACGCAGGTGATGGTTGGCGCCGAAACCACCGATTGCGCCGGGCGAGACGCTCATCACAGCGCCCGGTTTTGCATCCCACACGCTTTTCCCATAGGGACGGGAACCCACATCGATTGCGTTCTTGAGTACGCCGGGAACTGATCTGTTGTACTCGGGCGTGACAAACAAGACACCGTCAAACTTCATTACATGTTCCC
>JBAYHX010000175.1:0-6930 GCA_041665965.1 Candidatus Latescibacterota bacterium | reverse complement strand
TTTCTCACCGAGCAGGGATATTCCTATGAAATTGTCGACAGTGAGAGATATTTCCCCGAAATAAAGAAACCATTTCAAAGAACATAAAAGTTGGATAAAACCATGAATCTTGGCGATTATCTTCATGACATACCTCTCAAAGCGCTGAAAGTCATTGCCTGTTCACTCGGCATAACGGTCGAATACCAGGCCAGGATCAAGCTTTTGAATGCCATAGAGGGGGCGTTCTGGGATGGGTCGCTGGGTATCCGGCTGATGCATTCTCTTTCAGAGGAACAGAGACGGGTGCTTTCACTCATCGAATTCTCTTATGATTCAGGAGTGCACGAGAGCGTTCTTGCCAAAAAGCTGGAAAAGTTGTCCGGAATCCGTCGCCGTGAGTTAAATGAGATAATAGGTAAACTGATCGGCTGTGCTCTCATCGGTGGGGTTCACGGAGAAGATCCACGGTTTTTCTGCCTTCGCGGTAATGCGGAAACTATCCGAAGAATATTTATCAAGGAAGCATTAAAGCTCCCGGATGAGCCTGTTTCTGCTCCTCCATCATCTTTACCCTCTCTTATGGAAGACATCATAGCTTTCCTGGCAGAAGCTTACCGTGAGGAACTCCCCCTTACCATGAAAGGAAGGTTGAAAAGAACCTCCCTTGAAAGAATTTTCAGTGGTTCAACCACCGGATTAGATACGCCTGCTTTCTTTTCCACTGAAAACCGCGATACGCTTGTGATAGACTATCTCCGCGAAAGAGGCCTTCTGGTTTTTAATCACCGCTTTGCACGGGTAACCCCCCTATTGGACGGCTGGCTGGAGATGACAGTCACAGAGAGGATACAGGATGTTGCAGCGTTCGCCCTTGCCCGAATATTGGTGGATACCTTTACGATAAACCTTTTTGCAGGCATACTGGGTGAGATTCCGGCGGGAACAAAACTCAATCCCACGGAGTTCGCTTATTTTCTTCATTCAGGTACTATGGCGACCGGCGGTTTTGCACGCCTTCAGACGAAAATCACACAATTGCTCAGTATTCTCTCCTCCCTGGGATTGTTCGTCTTCGAAAATGGCATGTTTATACTGACTCTGGGCGGTGAGCGGTTTTTTCGTGGTCAGCCTTTATCTATCGATGGTAACGGAACAGATTTGTTTACCCTGCAGTCTAATTTCGAAGTGATAGCCGGACCCGAACTCGATCTCCGGATACGGTTCATTCTTGAACTCATGAGCAGCCGAAAAAACCGTGATGTCATTATCACGTATATAATCAACCGCAGCGGAGTTGCACGGGCTCGGGCACGGGGAATGAATAAACAGGAGATAGTAGACTTCTTCCGCCTCCATTCCCGAACGCCCCTTCCCCAAAATGTCCGGTTTTCTCTCGAATCATGGTCCAAAGATTATGGAAGCATTTCCTTTGAACCGGTTATACTCATGCGCTTTCAGGACCCGGAAACCTGCCGAAGTGTCCTTTATATCCCCGAGATTACACCCAATATAAAAGAGGTGCTTTCGGATACTGCACTTGTTGTTTCACGGGAAAGAATCCCTGTTCTCACTGCCATTCTCAAGCGTACCGGCTACCTGCCCGAGATGTACGGAGAATCGGTCAGCGACCCGGCGCAATCCGGAGAACTTTTCCATTCACAGAGCATTTCGGATCTCATAAAAGAAAACTCGATTCCGGAAATCCGTAAAAATTTCTTTTTCCCCGAAGATTCCATTTTTCAATCGGCGACAGGCAATAAATAAAGAGCCCTTTGAATTTAGATTTTTCTATATTTCAGACTCTTATTCATCATTTGCAAAGAAAAAGAAGAAATATTAGACAGGAGAGCCTTTTGCAAAAGTCGAGATTGTTGGAAGCAGCCCCCTTTCTGTCCTTCGGACATCCTTCCCCCAGATGAGGGCAGGAAAAGACTGTGAAGCATCGACTTCCCTTGCCCCCGAAACGGGGGAAAGGGATAGAGGGTTAGGGGGCTTAAGTAAAAATATTTCCCATTATACAATAGTAAAACGACTTTTGCAAAAGGCTCAGGATTAACAAGATTAACATGACAGGATTAAAAAAGAAAATCTATAATCATGTAAATCATGTTTAATAGTATTTCCTTTCTTTTTTGGCTTTGCGAACTTTGAGAGAGAATACAATTCATTCGATTGTGAATATTGGACATGGCGAAATTTAAAGGTTTTATACAAATTACGCGTCCCGTGAATGTTCTTGTATGCGCCCTGTCTGTATTCTCCGGCGGTCTTCTCGCCGAAAAACCGTTCGAACGGTTGTGTGACTTTTTTCCTTCGCTCGAAATCGGCCTCGATTCATGGGCGGCACGGCTTCTTTGTGCTGCTGTCTCCGCTTCCCTGATTCTCGCGGCGGGAAATGTGTTCAATGATGTCTGCGACCTCGACACCGACCGGATAAATACTCCCCACCGTCCCCTGCCCGCCAAAATACTTACCCGAACAGATGCTGTTGTTTTCGCAGCTCTTCTCGCATTCATCGGTCTTCTTCTGGCGGTTCCTCTGGGAGTCACGGAAACGGTTATTGCCCTGTCTTGCGTGGTTATCCTATTTTTCTATGACCTTACATTAAAGAGAGTTCCGCTGGCAGGAAATTTCGCTGTCGCTTTTCTTGGCGGACTGGCATTCATCTATGGGGGAATTGCAGGATTTTCTCCCTTGCAGTCTATCGTGCCTGCACTTTTCGCCTTCCTGTTTCACCTGGGGAGAGAACTGGTAAAAGACGTCGCAGATATCAGCGGAGATTCTTTATCCGGAATCAGAACCGCCGCAACCGCATGGGGAGCGAAAACCGCTCTTGTCCTGTCGGGCATTGTGTTCGCAGTTCTTGCCGTCTTTGTGCTTCTTCCGGCTGTTGTCTTATGGTTCGGCAGGGGGTATCTGGCAATAATTGCGATCGGAGTCTGGCCGGTACTTATTTATGTGGTGGTATCGTCGCTGAGTAACCCATCTCAGGACAATCTCCAAAGGCTTGCACGGCTGTTAAAACTGGACATGCCTATAGGAATAATCGCGGTTCTTGCCGGATTTCAGGGATGGTGAGGGAAAAGGATAGAGGATAAAAAAGAGGGGCAAAGAGAAAAACAACGCGTAAATACATTCAACTCTTTGCCCCTTTTCAATTTTTTATTTCTGACCCCTGATTCACAACTCCTGCATTCTTTCCTTTTTACAACCGTGAGAAATACAAAAACCGTGCGGGTTCCCCGGTGGGATTTATATTGGAATGGGGAGTAGTTCCGTTGGGAGGAATCTTATAGGCGCAGCCGGGATTTTGCCAGCGTATCTCCTTGCCGAGAAAAAGCAGATATTCCCCTTCCACAAGAAGCCAGACCTCCTCTTTTTCCGGAGCGTGGCTGTGCGGCTGCCCGATACTCATCGGCTCGAATGTGATATAGTTCACCGCTTTAAGCGTAGCCAGACCGTCCTGTGTTGTCAGCACATTTTTCCCGTTATGGCTCCAGTGGACTTTAAGGTAACCGCTGTCACGGAAGGGCATGGCTTTCTCGTCCTTGACCACCAGTTCCTTTTTCGGGGTAAATCCGGCGGGAACCGGCTCGTTGATGAGGTACATGACAAGGAGTTTATTACCGGTATTGGTCATGGTGAATTCCAGACCCTCGGGAACAAGCACAAATATCCCGCTTCTCAATTCTGCGGTATTTCCGGCAGCCGTTATTATGCCTTCTCCTGATTCAACGAAAAATACCTCCTGTTCGCTTTTCAACTTAGTCGGAACTGTAGAAACATGCGGGTCGATGGTCGCCCGTGAGAGACGATTTGCCTGGGTGAGAACAGCGCCTTTTCTGACAGGTTTCAAAGGATCGCCGGTGGATTTGGTCAAAACCGCCCGCTCGGTGATGGAACCGTGGGAGTTGAAAGGGATCGAGTTCTGCCAGTCTCCGATAAAGAGATCGATATCGGGATCTTTCTGAAGATCGAGAGGAGCATAGTCTAACTGGTTCTGGGCAAAAGCCCCTGCGGAACCGATCAGGAAAACGAGAAACAAACAGCGTAAAAATCTCATAGAATCCCTCCGGTGGGAAACAAAGAATGAAGCAGAATCGTTTTCAATCTTTCCATTCAAGTTGTTTCTGGATATTCTCGTGCGGTTTGTATTTTTTTATATAGTTCGACGGGTCCGGGCCGATGATTTTTATTTTCGAGATATCCCCCTGCCCGATTCCGGCATTTGCACAGTAGGTCAGATATCCGCAATCGCTGAAATTAACATCCATAAGCAGGCAGCCCATACGGTCCGCCGCGATAAAATCGGTGCTGGCAAGCGCAACGCCATGCTCCACAGGAGTTCCGGCGGTTGGGCCGTTGCCTTCCATACCTTCCAGACCGTCGAGAATGGCCAGACTGGGCTGGACTTTCTGGGCGAGAAGGAACACACCGAAATTCATACCGCGGATTCCCGGTGAATGGAGACGGCTCTTATCGTGACGGGTTCCGTCGACGAACGGCGCGCCCAGGAGTAAGTTCTTTGCTGTGAGAGTTACCACAAGGGTGTTGTGTGTTTTCAGACGGCAGATGGAAATAATGTAGTTATCCGGGTCCATCAAAGGGCTGCATATCCTTATGTCAAGAGGGTGCCCTTCTTTGCTTGCCACCCATTCTACCCTATAAGACCCGGCATTAAGGTCGATAAGTTTTACATTATATTCCTTTTCAAGGGGGTAATAATTATAGATGGTATAGTGTTTTAATGTCCCTGCCATGTCCGGATACCGGCGTCCGGTAGATTCTCCGATGATTACCTGCTTTTTATAGATCGGTTTCAGAAAATCGAGGAGACCCCGGATTGCATCGGGGTGAGTTGCACAGAGAAGCTGCTCGTTTCCGACAAGGTTGGGTTTGATAATAATCTGCTTGCCCCGTATGCCTCTTTTGATATCATTTTCAAGGGGTTTGAGCGCCTGATACACCATATCACGGCGGTCTTTTCCGGTTACAAACGATACAGTGCTCATTCCAGGATCAGCGGTTGCGGCATGCGACAACCCGACTGATGTAAGCGAGCTGAATGCCGCGCCGGCGCCGCCAAGAATAAGCTTCCCCATGAAACTGCGGCGGTCTTGCCGTATTCTCATGATATCGGATACTTCATCGAGAAAGATACGTTCTATCATGGTTCATTTTCCCTTTACAACGTATGGTAAAATCCGGTAAAATATTTGTGGAATAATTAATTATCTTACATATAAT
The DNA here is from genome assembly GCA_041665965.1 of Candidatus Latescibacterota bacterium. Taxonomy (GTDB): domain Bacteria; phylum Latescibacterota; class Latescibacteria; order Latescibacterales; family Latescibacteraceae; genus JAUYCD01. The sequence continues at coordinate 1,701 of JBAYHX010000175.1, read as the reverse complement.
AATGACACACTGTTTTATTTAGAGTATATTTTTTAAAATCCTTAAAAGAGGAGCTAATTGCAAAAGTCGTTTTGGAAACGAAAAAATGATAAGTTTTTATTACTTCAGCCCCCTAACCCTCAATCCCTTTCCCCCAAAGGGGGCAAGGGTAGTTGTTGCTCCACAGTCTTTTCCTGCCCCCTCCGGGGGAAGGATGTCCGGAGGACAGAAAAGGGGCTGCCTTCAAATACAGACTTTTGCAAAAGGCTCAGAGTACACCTGTTTTTGAGATTTTGTAAAAAGATGCCGGCTGACTTTTCAAAGATAGTTAACGACTGACCAACTATCATCATAGTAAGTATACAATTATTGACAAGATAATAAAATTCTTCTTTGTAGCGAGAAAAAAATATCTTTTTCTGTTCGTCTTGTTCTGTTCGTCTTGTGCCACAAGAAGATATTGAGTTCGAATCTATATGATACAGGTTTCATAACCTCTAACCCGTGGAGGAACCAATAATGGCCAGCCCCATTCTGAAAAGAAGTGTTTTGTATGCATGCACAGGGATGATTCTGCTATACCCGGGAGGTTTTTCATTCGCCTCCGGAGAGAATGACTGGAAAGATCTTAACAATAAAGTAGCCCGGGAAAAGAATGTCAAAACTACTTTTCGGAGTGATATTCCGGATACAGGAATACTTCCCAGCCTCGAACCGGGAGTAGTCATCAACAAGAAAAACCTTCCCGCGGTTGCACTGGCTCCGGGTGTTACCGGCAGGATGTACTGGGGCAAAGGAACGCTCATCAACTGGATGACTATGGAACCGGGCGCGGAAATTCCCCGCGAGGAACTTTCCGGAGAACGTCTGATGGTGGTTTGGAAAGGTTCGGTGGAACAGCTTCTGTCCGGAAAATTCGTTCCGATGAGCAGCTATAATTATGTTACCAACTGGACCAGCAACCCTCACCGTGACTTTGTCTATCTGCGGAAAGGGGAGGAAAATGCGCTGAAAGCGGGTGCTGAGGGCGCGGAAATTCTTGAAATATATTCTCCGGTACGTTTGGATTATGTAAAAAAAGCCGGCGGGAAGATTCCCGATATGACAATTGGAAACACATTTCAGGTTCCCCCTGCATTCCCACCCGATAATGTGCTGAACTTCTACGATGTTCAGTTCACCGATCTATCCATGGGAACCTCAAATTCGCGGTTGATTTCGGGTAATGGATTCCAGTGCAGTTTCCTCTCGGCGGACCCGCAGAGAATTTCACCGTTTCACAGTCATCCGGAAGAACAGCTGACAATAATTCTCAGAGGGTATGTAAACGAAACGCTGATGGATAAGCCTGTCAAAATGCAGGAGGGCGACATTGTCTATATGCCTTCCAATATGGTGCATCGCGGGGAATACGGCGCTCCGGGCTGCGATATGCTCGATGTATTCTGGCCGCCCCGTCCCGATTTCATAGCCAAAATGGAGGACCGCCTCGCCAAATTCCACTCGGTAATACCGAACGGTGCAAAGCTGACACTTGTGCATGACGGAGAGAAAGAAGAGCCGCTGCTTACCTGGACCGAAGGCCCGGCATGGATGAACGGCTGCCTCTACTTTTCCAACATGTGGTTTGCGAAAGGATTCGCCTCGGGCAGTCCGGAAAAAAGCACCACTCTCCGCAGGGAAAAAAACGGGACATTTACCACCATAAGCCGTAACATGCAA
>JBAYHX010000174.1:0-6941 GCA_041665965.1 Candidatus Latescibacterota bacterium | reverse complement strand
CATATCGACAGGCGAACCTCCGCCGGGGCCTTCACCTTCCATTGACTGAAAAGCATCGATTACCGCGATATCGGGCATGAGAACATTTCCCAAAATTGCCACATTCTCCGAAATAGCCCGGCACTGCGACAGAAGTCCGGGCATTTCCCCTCCTGAAATCTTTTTCTCGATAATCTGCGTAAGATGCATTACCCGGAACATGACTCCGGAGAAGAGCTTTATCACCCATGAATGATCTTCAATGATATTCCAAAGGGCTTCCCCTTTTCTTTCTGCAAAATCCCCAATCTGAAGGCCGTGCATACGGGGACGTTTCACCCTTTTCAGACAGCCCATCATGTTCTTGACCGAAAGGGTAACCATTCCGGCATCGTGCGTTTTCGCGACCGCCACCGAGATGAGCGTATCGGCTCTCCCTGCCAGATCAGAGAATTCGACAGTATGTCTGCCGCCGGAATCGGTGTAAATCTCGATCGTGTTCGAGAATGTGTCACGGTTCAAGTCTATCAGTTCTACTTCAAACTCTCCTGTCAGTTCACGGTATCCGAAACGGTCAAAAGCCTGTGATGTGGAACGTGATCCGCCCTCGCCGACAATTACCCTTTCCGCATTAGAGTCGTGGAGAAGTTCGAGCACGGGACGCACAGCGCCGGATTGCGTTGATGCAAGTTTTGTCACCGATGAAAGGAAATTGGGTTTCACCAGAACCAATCCCCGGACTTTTTTGAGGATATCTTCACGGACGAGATTCAGCGCATTACCGACCGCCTCCTCACGGGTTCCTCCACAGGCGATTGCAACGCGGGGTTTTACAGGTTCATTTTGTTTCATAATAGGTATAATTTACAACAAAGGGAGGGATTTAACAACAGTTCAAAGTCAAAAGCCAAAGAAAAACTCACAGGAAGAATGTAAAATTTTTCTTTTGGTAGATATGTCTTTTCTGCATACTATAAACGATTACCAAAATGATCAGATCATACCATTTTTGGAGGAATAGTGAATGAAAAGAAGAACATTCATGCAAACAGGCGCGGCAGCCGCTGCTCTCGGGGCGATCCTGTCCGGAGGAGAAGTATCTGCTCAAACATCGGGAGGATTCAAAACGAAATTGAAAAAGAGCCTCTATTACAGTATGCTTCCCGAAACACTCTCCGTCGAGGAACGTTTTGCGCTCGCACTGCGTGTCGGATTCGAAGGTGTTGAGGTCCCGTCTTTCGAGGATCAGTCGGAACTCGCCCGAGTTAAAGCCGCCGTAGCGAAAACCGGTATAAAAATCCATTCGATCATGAATCAGCGTCACTGGGGTTACCCCCTCTCCAGCCCGGAAGCGACGGTTGTGAAAAAGAGCATCGAGGGGCTGGAGATTGCCCTTCGGGATGCGAAAGAACTCGGCGCGGAGGTTGTGCTTCTCGTTCCGGCAGTTGTCAATGCGGAAACTTCCTACCGTGACGCCTGGACGCGCTCGCAGAAAGCCATCAGAAGCGTCCTTCCGCTCGCGAAAGAACTGAATGAGATCATAGCGGTTGAGAATGTCTGGAATAAATTTCTCCTCAGCCCGCTCGAGTTCGCCCGCTATGTGGACGAGTTCGAAAGTCCTCATCTCAGAGCTTATTTCGATGTCGGGAACATTATTTTCTACGGCATTCCGCAGGACTGGATCCATACGCTCGGGAAACGCATAGTCCGCGTTCATGTCAAAGGGTTCGACGAGAAAAAACGCGATTTCGTCGGCCTTTGCGACGGCACCATCGACTGGCCGGCGGTTCGCAAGGCGTTCGAAAGCATCGAATATTCCGGCTGGATCAATGCCGAACTCGGCGGAGGAGACGAAGCCTACCTGACCGGCGTGTCACAGTGCATGGACAAAATTTTCCGGGGAGAGTGAAAAAGGATAAACACGGAGGGATTTTCTTTCAGCCGATAGTTTCTTTCATCACTGATAGAATGCGTTTTATTGTTTTATTCCCTGATGAACGGCTGCCGCACCGAAGAACAATTTCTGAAAGGTTGTTTCACGGAAACCTGCTTCACGGATGATGTCGGCTAGTTCCTCGGGCGGATAGAAACAGAGTATTGTCTTCGTCAGATAGGCATACGGAGTTCGCATGCCGGAAATCCGGCTTCCGATAAATTCCACAAAAAGCCTGACATACAGGTCAAGGAGCTTTCTCGCCGGTTTCAGGGAAGGCTGGCTGGTATCGAGATTCACGAAACGCCCGCCCGGTTTCAGAACCCGGTAAAACTCGGCAAAGCTCCGAACCAGTATGTCTCGTGTGAGATTGATATTGCGGGACGCAAATGTCATGGTTATCAGATCGAGGCTGTTGTCGGGAAACGGCAGCTTTTTGATGTCGGACGAAACGAATACGATATCGGCCGTTTCCTGTTTCTTTTTTGCCTCTTTGAGCATGGGGAGCGAGAAATCGACAGCATAGATAATCGTTCCCTTTGCCGATAGATGTGACAGATATACTGCGGTTTCTCCGGTGCCGGTGCACATATCCGCCCAGCGGCTGCCCCCGGCTTTCACTGCTGTTGCAATTGCCTTTCTGCGCCATACAATATCGAGCCCAAGCGTTATAATGTGGTTTATTGGCTCGTATGTTCCGGAAACGTTTCTAAAAATTCGTTGAACGAAATCGGCTCCGCTGCCTGACATTCCAATATCCGGACTGATCATAATTAATATTTCATTCTTTTGCTACTATCCTTAAAAAAAATATTTCTTTGTCTTTTATCCTTCCACAGTCGCTTCCACCGGAATGCCCTTTTTCACCAGCCGGTCGATGGTTGCGGCAAGGATGAGATTGAGGATGATGCCGTCCATAGCGCCGTGTGCGGGAACTGCTTTGAACGGAAGCTGATCGAACGACATCGTTCCGATGGTAAAGGGAACCCTGTCCCAGATGCAGACATCGCAGATTTCTTCCATCCACGGCCCCTTGTAGTCAACATAAACAATGCCCTGCCCTTGTTTCTTCTGTGCCTGGAACGGCATGAGAATTCCGATAAGCTTTACCCCTTTTTCTTTTGCCGGAGCGCAGAAATTGATACGTTCTGTGATGAAAACATCTCCCGGCTTGAATATGGTATAGTCGATTGCACCGTAAAGAGGGATCAGAAAGGAAGGTTTCCCGGCACGTTTTTCCATGATGCACTGCGGCTCGTTGTGCCCTGTTGTGTTATAGTACACTTTTTTCCCGGAGGCAAGCGCTTCGGCGCATAAATCCCCTGCCTGTTCGATTTTGGAACTGTCCTGAGCGAGCAGATTCTGCACCATCCCCCTTATCATACGAGCATATTCGAGTCCCTTCGATGGCTTTGAGTCCTGGGCGGCTTCGACATTTCCCGTAATAACGGTCTGGGCGGGTATAGCGGCTGCGGTTCCGGTGAGAACAGCAGTCTTCAGAAATTTTCTTCTATCGGATAATAGGGGCATTTTACATTCTCCATTTATTTTACATTTTATCCTTCATACTTAAAATTTCATCTTTTTCTTTCAGTATCCGTATTTCTCGGCACGTTTTTTCATCACCGCATCCATCTCTTTAAAATATGGAAAATGAACGAGGTAGAACAATGTCGGAGGACATCCGTGGTCGATCATCTCCTGGATATACTCGCACTGCACCGACCAGTTGATGGTAAAATTTATCTCACGGGCTGTGGGAAGTACTTTCCCCTTGACTCCGGCAATATCAAAAGCTCCTGCCGATTCATCGCAGCCGTTGTCTATGGCCACATCCGCCAGTGTATGAATGAGTTCGCCTGATTTGTTCTTTCCGGCATGGGGACTTATTGTTACAAGACGGGTATTTTTCTTGGCGCGAAGCTCACGGGCAACGATTAAATCATCCGGGGCGCCTTCATGATAAGACGCCAGGATGAGCGCATCGCCATCCTTAAATGCCTTCTCGATACGTCGATACACGGTAATGCTGTACAATCCCGACCCTCTTGTCCAGCAGTCGTATGAGAGCGAATAATTGCGGTCGTATACGAGGAGCCGTCCGCCGGCAAGTTTTGCCTCGGCGAGAGCCTTTCCCGCTTTGACGATAAGGTCCATCTTTTTGGGAATAGTGTCAAGGCCGGATAGAAGGGAATCGGAGTATCTTTCCAAAAGTGTTTTCATCGAGCGCCTTTCGGAAAACAGAAAGTAAAAATGAAATATTCGTGTTTTGTTCAAATGTTCCAAATGATTATTGGGGAGCTAAAAATCCGGTAATTTATCATGACCGCTTATTTAAAAATTGCTTCATCGATCGAATCAGGATACGGACAGGGCGCTTCCCAGTTTTCAGGCAAATCGGCAACTCGTATCAGCGCTCCATCGTGTTCCAGATGGGATTTGAATGCGGTCAGGAAAATCTGGGTCTTTTTCAGAATATAATCATAGTCCCATTGCATTTTACGGGTTTCAAACATTCTCTGCATCGCAAGAATTGTCGGGAAGAAGAGATAATAAACCCGTTCATAACCTGATGTCCAGGGATGGGCTATATCCCAGCAGCCTCTTCCCTTTCCACCGTAGTAGAGACGCATGCTTGCATCCCCGGAAGCGCCGGTCTGATGCTGGGAAGCAACAAAAGGAACTGTTTGCCTGCCAGCATCGGGAATCTCGATGCCGTTGTATTTGAGAGTAATCTGCGCCCATGTCTGGGGGGTTTTCGCCGTTTTCGTTTTCTCGCGCCACCAGCCGTCAGCCTGAAGGCTTGCAAGCTCGACATCGAGCCCCAGAATCGCAAGCATGAAATAGAGGCCGTGGACTCCATGCTGAGGGTATTCATTGCCCGCGGAATTATCTCCGTTGGCTCCGACAACAACCCTGCCTTCCTTTAGCCATTCAGCCACTTTTGCACGGGCTACCAGCGCCTGCTGAATGTATTCCCTTTCGTCGGTGCAGAGAATGGGAGTATTGTATTTCCTGGCAGTATCGACAATTTCATGCGCGTCTTTCATACTGTAGGCGAACGGCCGGTTCAGATAACAGGGAATGCCCGCCTCAAGGTAAGGTTTCGCCAGTTTGGGCCACCATTTTACCTCGTTGAAACCGGCGAAAATCATACCGTCGACCTTACCGACCATGTCGAAATAATTTTTAACAGCGGTGCAATTGTATTTTTTTGCGAAAGCTTCCTTTATCTCGGGTTTCATATCCCAGCAATGAGTGATCTTCATTCCCGTTGTGCGTCCGACAGGCCATACATTCGGTTCAGTCGGATTAATTGTAGGGGCCCAAATGCTGTAGTTCATGTGGCTGTTCTCACCAAGGGCGATCACTCCCACACTCAGTAGATCCGTAGAGGGTTTGCTTTTCGATTGGGCTTTCGCCAGTTTCGAACCTGCTGCTATAACTGCGCCGGCTGCGGCGGTCCTGCCCACAAAACTCCTCCGTGATATATCTTTTTCCATTTTATTGCCTCCAATAAATTCAGATATAGAGAAGCTATTTATTAACGTTGATTTGAGAGGATTAACAAGGTTTACAGAATAAATGATAATTCATATAACACTTTTCATAAAGACAATGCCGCCTGCAACAATTTGATAATCGCCGAAAGTATCACCTTACTTTTGATGCGCTGAAAATTACTTTTCCGAAATCCTGCGGCCTGTGGAAATTAGGGCCGGGAGTTTGGGAAGGGCTCCATTGACTATATTGCTCGTTGGTTTTGCCGCCGCAGCGGTGGAGACCCACACGCCACATTTCTCCTGCTGAAGGCGCAGATTTTTTCGAGAGTTCCGGGTAATCGGAAAATCTGATCGCCACCTCCACAATCCATCCTTTATCTGTATCGCTGTCATTATTGACTGTACCCTGTGTTGTATGACCTATGTGGGGTACCATGATTGTATGAAGTCCCGAGTTCATGCCCTTTTCGAAATTATAGTATAAGCTCAGCACATTCCCGATGCAGTTAATTTCGAACTGGTTAAAACTCATCCCCCCTGCTGGATTTGGATTCCAGAATATTTCGGCGCAGTCATCCAGACAGGTAGATGTATTGATGTCATAATGGTCTGCCCAGATATGTTTGTCATCGCATTTGAAAGATACGTACAGAAAATTATCATCCCAGAGCATCTTTGCTTCTGTTTGTTCCTTTTCCCCATCTTTCCACCAGGGGAATTTGAAATCCCCGAACGATTGAGCCGCTGCCCAATCGGTCTCATCCAGTATACCATCGATCGTCATTTTCTGTGTGGCGCGTTTAACCACATGCTCGGGGTATTCAGCAAATACCAGGATGGGAAAGCTTACTGCAAAAAGAACTACCATAGTACAAATCGCTTTCATTTTTTACCTCCCTTTTTCAAATCGATTTAGAATTATTTTACAATGATCATCTATTCCGGATGCAGACATTCTCCATCCTGATTATATAGTTAAACCGTAATGCTTCAGTTATTATATAGAACACCCGCTTTCCCTTTATAATACCCAAAAATTAATTGGAAAACACAATATCGAATATGATTCACTTCTTGTCAATTATTTACTTTTTTTGTATACTATTCATTATACATATTTTACATAATATTGTAGTTCATGTTCGCTGTCATTCTACCGTCGAAGCCGAGGGATAGGCATGAATGGAATTATAATGAGCACCCAGAATGCTATAGTACAAAACACTGCTGTTATACTGGTGATAATCGGGATTGTTATCGTACCGATTCTTTTAGGACTTATCACTCATTTCATTCTCTATCGGATTCTTCGATCTCTTTCAAAACACCGGCAAACTATATTCTATACTTCTTTTATCAACAATACAAAAAATTCCGCACGGTGGTTACTAATCTTTTTTTTCATCAACATGGCATTACCGGCTATTAATACTCATATTCCGGAAAATGCCATGGAAATATTCCGTTCGATACTCGCCCCCCTCATCATCGGATTACTCTCATGGTTTTTGATTAATCTCATCAAT
>JBAYHX010000173.1:0-6954 GCA_041665965.1 Candidatus Latescibacterota bacterium | reverse complement strand
TTATAAGAAGTATCGGGGTTTCCCCCTCGTTAACTTGTTAGAGAGGGGGTTCAGGGGGTGAGTCCTCTTTCCAGCAACACCACCGTCTCTATATGGTAGGTTTGCGGAAACATGTCGATGGGAACAATTCTCTTTACGCTATACCCCTGCTGTGAGAAATACTTGAGGTCGCGGGCGAGAGTGGTGGGATTGCAGGAAACATAGACCATCCGTTCGGCGCCAAAACGGCACATCTCCTCGACTGCTTTCAGCCCAAGCCCCGTTCTCGGGGGATCGATGATGAGATAGTCCGCCGGGCCGACATCGGCAAAAGCGTTGTCTGCTCCGCTGACCAGACCGGTGAAATTGGTGTACCCCATTTTGGAAGCATTGAACCGGCTGTCCTCGACCGCCCAGGGGGAAACATCGAAAAGAAAAAGCGAGGCGTCACAGGCAGCCAGGCTCAAAGCAAAAAGGCCGACCCCGCCGTAACAGTCCGCCAGCACTTTCCCCTCATCATAGTGAAGCATCTCTCCTGCCAGACGGACAAGGTTCTCTGTCTGGGGAATATTAATCTGGAAAAATGAGCGCTCCTCGATGCGGAATATTTTCTCGTTCACCTGCTCGTACCGATAGGGAGTTCCGAGGGTGAGAAGATGCCGGAAATTTCCGGGCGAGGTTTCAGCAACGAATCTGACCCCTGACAGTTCTTCTATTTCGGCGAGCAATCGCTCTCCAAATCCGGTGATTTCAGCGGCATTTTTTCCGGGTTCCCCGCGCGGGACGGTTCGCAGGGTAAATCTTGCGAGCGCGGAGGGAAGGTTATACGAGGCCTGGATAGTGATTTCGGAAAGATCGAGCGATTTCAGAAAAGGAATCCCGCGGATGGATTCGGCGATCCGGTTCACCTGCTTCGAGGCCATCGGGCAGGTTTCGATATCCACAATCCGATGGGTTTTCCGTTCGTTATATCCCATGATAAGTTTGCCGGAAGCATAACGCGCCGGATAACGTGCAACGGTTCTATACCCGTCTCTGGCCGGTGAAGGGACGCACGGTTCCACCTCGATGCCCTCGATTCCGCCGAGCCGGCGCAGGGATTCTTCCACAATCACCCTTTTCCACCTAAGCTGTGCCGGATAGGAAAGTTCCTGCCACTGGCAGCCGCCGCATTGAGAGGAATACCGGCAGGCGGGTTCCACACGGTCGGGTGAAGGAGAAACAACTTCGAGAAGCTCTCCCCGCAGGTAACTCCCCTTGTCCTGAACTGCGCCGATCCGTACGGCATCCCCCGGAAATGCGCCGGGAACGAACAGGACTCTTCCTTCGATGTGTGCGACTCCATCCCCACCATAGGCGAGGGATTCGATTGTCAGGGGCGAAAATTGATCAGTCATGAAAAATCCTGTAGTGGTAACGAATGAACTATCAATTAAGAAAGCTGTAAGGAATTAAAAATGATCCCCCTGTCACCAATGGTGACATCCCCCTTTTTAAGGGAGATAAACCAAAAAGACAATCGACCTCCGGCAGGATCGGAGAAGCAGATATCTTTTACCCCCCTTAATAAGGGGGGAAGCCAAAGGCGGGGGGATTCATACCCTACAACAGATCTCCGAGGAATTATTTGAGCAAAACCGGTTCGCATACATATCGTACATTCACCGGAGATAGAATACTGCAAACTATAATCCTTAAGTATAACCCGAAGATATACCCCCGGGCAAGGTGAAAACGGTTTCATTGTTCCCGCGAAGCGGAAACAGTGCGTCCCCGGAATATGTATGTTGACACATTCCGCGGAGGGTGGTAAATTGAAACATTAATGTGCATCAATTTTATTGGCAGGCTGATTTATACAGAAAGGTTATTTTGCCGGATTACAAAGCTCTCAAACGCTGCATGGATAAACTCGCGGAAGAATATGACCGTGGATATCTCGATACCGATCCTCTGGGAATCGTCCATGGCTATTCCGCTCCGGAAGATATTGAAACAGCAGGTTTCATCGTTTCCGCCATCGGGTATGGAAATGTGAACCAGATTCGACGGAACGCACTCGATGCGCTCTCGCGCGCCGGAAAGTCTCCTGCGGATTTTGCCAGAAATCTGACACCGGAAAGGGCGCGTTCCATATTCAGCGGATGGAAGCACCGCTGGACTGACGCAGAGGATATCTCCTTCCTTTTCCGTACAGCGGGGAGCATACTCAACGATTATGGCTCCATCGGCGCACTGGTAGAAAAACTGGATACTCCCACGGATGAAACCGTTGAGAGTGTGCTTTCGCGGTTTTCTTCTTTCATAAAGGAAAAGAGCCGTGACGAATGCGGAGGAGAAAATCCCCGTCATGGGATTCCCTGCCCTGTGCCTTCCCCCGCCGACGGCAGCGCATGCAAGAGGCTGGCGATGTATTTCCGGTGGATGGTAAGAGGTCCGGACGGGATCGATTTCGGTTTATGGAAATTCATCTCCCCTGCCCGGCTGGTTATCCCTGTGGACATCCATGTCGTCCGGATGGGAAGGTTCCTCGGCCTGACCGACCGTAAAATCCCCGACTGGAAAATGGCTTTGGAAATAACCCGATCACTGCGCAGGCTTGACCGGTCAGACCCGGTACGGTATGATTTCGCTCTCGCACGGCCGGGAATAACCCGTCAATGCACTCATAAGACCGGAGAGAATTGTACTTCATGCATGGTAAGAGATTTATGCAGAGGAGCTGGATACAAGTAATTTTTCTCCTGTTTTTCATCTTCTCTTTCACCGGGGAAACTTTCTGTCTGGAACCCCTGACCTCACTGGATGACGGATTTTCCATTCCGGGTGATGGAAGCATGGAGGAAGCATCTCTCCTCTTTCCCGGCAGTGAATCGCTCATCGAAAGGCCGTACGCTGTCCTGGGATATTCCGTGCCGTTTGGGTTGGAAGATCTGGCAGTCAGCTCTTTCATCGCCGGATCGCGGTTTGGGAAAACCGGCATCTCCCTTTCCTGGAACGGTTCGGGAGGCGATCTCTACAGTGATGAACAGGAAAAGCTCGGTATTTCCTATCACCTGTCGAAAAGCATTCACCTCGGAGCGCGGCTTACCCGAAATGCACTCCATATACAGGGTTTCGGCAGAGCATCCGCATGGAGCGGAGATGCCGGAATGATTTTTCACCCGGCTGATTCTTTTTACCTCGCTGTTTCTTATGAGGATGTAGCCGGCGCGGAGCTGGGGGAATCGAAAGAGCCTCTCGACGGGCGTTCACGGGCGGCGGTATCGTGGAACCTTCCGGGAGAGGTAACGCTGATCGGTTCGTTCACCAAAGTCCGCAGGTTTGACCCTTCATGCTCGGGAGGATGCGTTTTGGGAATAGGAGAGACGCTGAATTTTGGGATTGCGGGGGCGAACGAGCCGAACCGTATCGAGTTTCTCAGTTCTATAATGGTGAGAAATCTGAAATTTTCTTACCGGGGTTCATTCCTGGGAGACCTCGGCTTTACTCACGGGTTTTCGATAGGGTTGGGCGGCGGGAAAGGGAAATAAATGGAAAGAATCGGGGAAATGCAGGTGAACCATTCTTCTATTTCTTGTTCTTGCTTTAAAATAATGGGACAATGTATATTAGACCCAATATTGTTCCTTTAAGGCTGGTTTCGACAGGCTCAACCAGCGGGCACTGAGCTTGTCGAAGTGCTGTTTGTGTTAAGTGAACAGAATTGATATTAGAACGAGTTTTCCCCTCGGTATTCTTTTAACAATCAAGTAAAGGGTATCCCAAATGGCAAAAGTACGCGGTGCAATCTTCACGCTTTGTTCCCTGGTTGTTTTCGCTTTTCCCGGATTTGCTCAAAAGACAGGGACAGTCGAATTTTTTGCAGCCGGATTCAGCGCCCCAGAAGGCCCGGCTCTCGACAAAAAAGGGAATCTTATCGTTGTGAACCTTTTGAAAAATTACATCAATAAAATTACTCCCGACGGCAAGGTATCTGTTTTCATGGATGTCGGCGGCGTCTGCAACGGTTCAATGTTCGACAGCAAAGGGAACCTTTATGTCGCCTGCACCGGCCGCAGGGCTGTTTTGAAAATCGACCCCAAAATGAATCTCTCCGTTGTAACTTCAATGAGCGACGGCGACTCGCTTCTGGGACCGAACGATTTTGCATGGGGAAAAGACGGAAGGCTCTATTTCACCGATCCTTGGACATCGAGCAAAGACAAACCTATCGGCGGTGTTCATTATATTGAAAAAAACGGCGTAACCCATAGATTTGCCGGTGGGCTCGGATTCCCCAACGGTCTCGTTTTCGACCTTGACAGGACACATCTCTATGTTGTGGAAACAGGCCTTTGCCATATCCTCCGTTATGAGGTCAATCCCGATGGCAGCGCCGGAAAGAAAGAAGTCTTTTTCAACATGGGTGAAAATAACAGCGCCGACGGCATCAAACTTGATGTCAAGGGGAATGTCTGGATTGCCAGCTATTCAACAGGAGAATTGTGGTGCGTCTCGCCTCAGGGAAAGAAAATAGATTCCATAAAAGTTCCCGGAAACGAACCGACGAATCTCATCTTCGGAGGGAAAGATATGCGGACAGCCTATGTCACGGTAAACGTTGACTATAAAAATGACTGTGTTTACAAAGTCCGTATGCCCTATGCCGGAGTTCCTGTTCCGCCAAAATAAACCGCTTCGATTGCCTGGATTTTCGAGAAAATTATTTTTTTCAAATCTGGCAATGAATTTTGTTTTTTTCGTCCTTTTTTCTTATTTTTATTGTACCCTTTCAGGGAAATATTTTGTATATATTACAGGTCGTTTCTTGTTTTTCCCGCATTCTCGGGTTTCTTGTATAGAGCGAGTTGTTTCAATAAAAAAAGTTGGTTGAATCAAATTTAAAGGAGGAAGAACATGGCTTTTCCGAATCTGTTCAAACCAATCAAATTAGGCAATGTTGAACTTGCCAACCGCTGTGCGATGGCACCTATGGGCGTGGGTTTTTACAGCCCCGACGAAACCTGGCCCAAGAGTGAAATACGGTATTTCGAAGAGCGCGCCATCGGCGGCCTTGGACTTCTCATCACCCCGTTTGTGCGTGTGCATGATAAACTTGCTTCGGTTCCGCTGATCGCTATGTATGATGATAAATTCATCCCCACGCATGTAAAATTTGTGGAAAACATACACAAACACGGCGTGAAGACAGTTATGCAGATCGCTCTTACGGGAGGAAAGATCGGGCACGACGGCCCCTCCGCAATTTACAGCGAAAATTATGTGGTCAAACCCCGCGCTCTTACAACCGATGAACTGGACATGCTGGTCGAATCGTTCATCAAAGCCGCTGTCCGTGCCAGAACTGCCGGATATGACGGCGTCGAGGTGCACGGCGCGCATACATACCTGATCGGCGCCATGATGTCCCCCGCTCTCAATAAACGCACCGACAAATACGGCGGTTCGTTCGAGGCAAGGATGAAATTCCCCAGGGATATCATTCAAGGCATCCAGAAAGCGTGTCCGGGATTCATGGTCGGATTCAAATTCAGCGCTCATGAGCAGATCGTGGGCGGAATTGACATCCCGATGGGTCTTGAAATCGCAAAGCATGTCGCTGCCCTGAACATTGATTACCTTCATGTTGCCTCGACAGCATCAACGATCGAAGTATTCAGCAAACTGCCGTCTGTTCCGCCTCTCTATATTCCGCGGAACACACTTGTTCCTCTCGCCGAGGGTGTGAAGAAAGCCTGTCCGAACACCGTTGTCATGGCGACCGGCTCGATTACGGTTCCGGAAGAAGCAGAAGATTTCATCGCTTCCGGCAAGTGTGACATGGTGGTTCTTGGACGGACCATCCTTGCCGACGCGCACTGGGCGAACAAGGCCAAGGCCGGAAATTCCAAGAAAATCACACCGTGCATCCGCTGTAACGTTTGCTACCATCAGCTCTGGCTGGGTGAACCGCTGAAATGCTCCGTTAATCCCTACGTCAATCATGAAGCCGAACAGTATCTTTCAACACCGTCAAAACTGAAAAAGGTTATGATTGTCGGCGGCGGCCCTGCCGGTGTCCGGTGCGCTCTCACTGCGGCAAAACGCGGGCATGATGTAACCCTTTATGAAAAACAGCCCTATGTCGGCGGCATGGTTTATCCCGGATCCCGTCCCAATTGCAAGGTTGATGTATCCCGTCTCTGGGACTGGTTCAAGAACGAACTGGCCGACAGCACGGTGAAGGTGAAACTCAATACCGAAGTCACCCCTCAGATGGTTGAGAAAGAGGCTCCGGACGCACTGGTAATCGCAATAGGAGCAGAACCGATCTGGCCTGACTGGCCCGGAATGGACAAAAAGCATGTCGCTTCCGCGATCGAAGTGCTGAGAGATATAAAGAAATACAAAGGAAAGAAAGCTGTTGTGGTCGGCGGCGGCGATGTCGGCTGCGAAACCGCCTGCTATCTGGCTGACAACGGCTTTGACGTTACGATTGTGGAAATTCTCCCGCACCTTATGGAAGAGAACATCATGAAGAATGTGAAATGCCAGATGTTCAACCTTCTCGAGGAGAAGAATGTCAAGGTGATGACCGAAACCAAAGTCAACGCCATTATCGACGAGGGAGTGGAAGTCATTCTGCCGAACGGGAAACAGTGGGGTCTGGATGCGGATGTTGTTGCCATTGCAATCGGATTCAAGAAGGCCGAAAGCAAGGTTCCCGGAGCATCAATGAACGTTGTCGCTCATGAAGGGCTCGCGGCTGCCATGTCCATGCACGCCGATGAAGTTCACATTATCGGCGACGCCGCCAGTCTCGGCCGTATCTATGAAGCTACCCAGGCCGGAGAAAGAGTCGGACGTAACCTTTAGTAACACAAGCCAAAAAAGATTCAGAAAAGGCCTCTCCGAAATGGGGAGGCCTTTTTATTATTATTTGCTATTGCTCCTCTATAAAGCCTTTCTGATAGGAATTGGAATAATTAGTCT
>JBAYHX010000172.1:0-6981 GCA_041665965.1 Candidatus Latescibacterota bacterium | reverse complement strand
TCATCGCATTGAGAAGACGCTCTGCTTCCTCACGTGTCATAGGTTGATATTCGCTTTTCTTTTGATCGGAATTCTGTTGTTCCTGGTTTTGGGCTTGATCTTTCTGCCTGTTTTCATTCTTGTTTTTCTGCTTGTCGCTCTGATTTTCGTTTTTATTTTTTGAATCATTCTTCTGCTGATCCTGCTTGTTTTGATCTTTATTCTGGTTGTCTTTCTGTTTCCCGTCCTGCTGATCTTTTTTCTTCTGTTCGGCCTGTTTGAGTTTCCGGGCGGCAAGATCGAGATTATGCCTTATGTCGGGGGACTTTTGATCCAGTTTGACCGCTTTTTTGTATTCTTCCAGCGCGCCCTGATAATCGCCGGCCCCATACAGTGTATTGCCTGCGTTGAAATATGCGGCGGCGGAAAGATTTTTCGCTTTCAACCCATCGGCCGCAGTGTGAAGCTCGCTCAGCGCTTCGTCCTTTTTCCCCGATAGGGAAAGGGCTGTGCCGAGGTTGAATTTCAGCTCCGGGGAATCGGGACGCTGTACCGAAGCCTCGGTGAATTGTTTGACGCTTTCATCATACTTCCGGTTATTATACGATTTAATTCCTTTTTTGTTGCACGAAGAAGCTTTGTCGGCAAAGGAATATCCCGGCAGAACGAAAAAGAGAACAGTCAGGATAATACTCACTCCCCAATACCCTCTCGACGCTCCCCGGTTATTACGGTTCATCATGACTTTTTCCCTCCTTTAGCCTCGGCCTTGTTACTGCGGCGTTCGCCGATGAGCAGCCAGGCAAAAAGAAAGAAAAGACAAAAACCGAGAGGAATCTGGTACCGTTCCTGAAGACGGGAGACTTTCCTCTCGTTCAGATCGGTTTTTTTGATATCTCCCAGCCCGTCGAGAATGGATTTCATATTAACCTCGCCGTTATCCTCGCGAAGATAGGCACCGTGGGTGATGTCAGATATCTTCTGCAGAGTTTCCTCATTCAGACTGGTTTTTACCACTTCCCCCTTGCTGTTTTGCTTGTATCCCAGAAGCTGACCGTTTTCATTCCGGAGAGGGATAAGTTCCTTCCCCGATGTTCCGACACCCACAGCAAAGATATGCACTCCTTTCGCCGCCGCTTTACGGGCTGCTGCCTGGGGATCGCCGGAAAGGTTGTCTCCGTCCGTAAAAAGGATAATGAGCTGGCTCTCGCTCGTTGAATCGGAACCCCGCTGAAGGAGATCGAGCGAGCCGGTGATGGCGTTTCCGATATCGGTTCCGGGTTCGGGAACGCTGCCCACATTCACATAATCAAGGAGAGTTTTGGCTGCCGCATAATCGCTTGTCAGCGGACACTGCACAAACGCCTTGCCGGTGAATGCAAGGATAGCAACTCTGTCGCCTTTGAGATTATCGATGAATCGGCCGATTTCATATTTTGCCTGCATGATACGGTTTGGCTTGACATCCTCGGCCAGCATCGAGGCGGAGGTGTCCAGCGCTATAACCACATCTATGCCCATTCTTTTCACAATTTCGGTTTTAACTCCAAACCGCGGCTGTGTAAGAGCGATAACAGCCAGCCCAAGCCCGGCGAAAAAACAGGCGAGGCCTATCCTTCTCCTGATTGTGCTTGACGATGGAGTTATTCCGTTGAACAGCTCCTGTCCGGCGAAACGTAAGCGGTCACGTCGGCTCAGGATAGCCAGGAAAACGCCCAGAATCACCAGAACCGGTATAAGGAGAAGAAGCCAGAAACCTTCGGGATTATTGAAAGCCATACTCAGGGAAGCCTCCTGAAAACTGTTCGATCCAAAATGAACGAGAGCAAGAGAAGGAAAATCCCCAGATTCAAAAAAACGGGATATTTTTCATCATACTCGACCCATTCACGGTAGGTCACCTTGGTCGTCTCCAGTTTGCCGATTTCATTATAGATGCCATGCAATTCGTCCTTATTCTTGGCGCGGTAGTACTTCCCTCCGGTCATTTGGGCAACCTGTTTCAACGAAGCCTCGTCAATGTGAGTCTCTACAGGGTATGTATTGCCATTCATTTTCATCCAGGACTGCCCTTCGGTGCCAACGCCGACTGTATAAATTTTGACCCCTATTGTGGCGGCTATCCGTGCGGCTGTCAAAGGGTCGATGTTGCCGGAGTTGTTCATGCCGTCGGTAAGGAGTATGACAATCCTGCTCTTTGCATCCGAATTACGGAGACGATTCACCGCAGTTGCTATGGCCGAGCCTATTGCAGTGCCGTCGTCCACCCGCGCTCCCCAGGCATCGGTCAGCAGATCCCTCAGAATTCCGTAATCAAGGGTGAGAGGACAGAGCATGAAACTCTGGGCCGCGAAAACTACAAGCCCGATACGGTCGCTCACCCGGTGCGAAATAAAATCATCCACAACCTCGCAGGCGGCTTCATACCGTGAAAGAGGATCGAAATCCATCGCCGCCATGCTGGTGGAAATGTCCAGGGTCAGCATAATATCGATCCCCCGGGCTGACCGGGTATTCAGCGTCCGGCCAACCTGCGGCCGCGCCATGGCTATAAGAAGAACACTAAGGCCTGCAACCGCGATGATGAGCGATAAAATACGTTTGATTTTCCCCCGGTTGCCGCCGGCTGCCTTAAGTACCTGTACAGCGGGGAAAAGCACCGAGGAGTCGCTCTTTCCACGCTTTCTGAAATACTGGAAAAGTACCCCGAGAGGAATAATGAGGAGGATGAGCCATAAGGGATCGGCAAACCGGAACATGTTCAGAGCTCTCCTCCCGGCGCAGAAGCCGTTTCCTTATCGGTATCCTGTGACGCTTCGACTGCCTGACTGCGTTTGTTTTCCTCCGCGGCAAGACGCTCTTTTTCCTTCTCGATCACCATCTGTTCGAGCGTTTTACGGACGGGAGCTTCCGCACGGTCTATTACGGTTGAAGATATTTCGACAGGGGGAACGTATTTGGCAAATTTCACCATGTCTGATTCTGCAAGCAATTCCAGAAGGGATTCGGAGGCTTCCCTGTATTGAGTTTTGCGGGCAAGATTCCGCCTGATTTCGTATGTGGTGCTGTACATGGCCTCGAAACCCATATTGCGGTGAATGAAACCACGAATTGCCAGCGAAACCATAAGGTAATGTTCTTTCAACTGGCCGTTTTCCAGAAGATGAAGCGATCGAATCCGCTCAAATTCCTCGATCTCATCCAGCGGCTTTATGCTGACAGGATCCAGGACTTCCTTTTTACTGTATTTTCGGAAATAGTAGGCCGCTGCAAGTAAAAGAGCAAGAAGAACAAGGAAAAGCAGCCATCCGGGGATGCCTTTCGAAGTTATTTTCAGAGGCCCGTGGTTCGGTTTTGGCGGCGCATCTGCTTTTTCAACTGCTCCTGCTGCTCTGAGTTCCAGGGTATTGGAGTAGATTTCTCCTTTCATTCCGGTATTCGTAATGTACTCCAGAACGAACGGGCCGACATTCAGGGTATCAGCCGAGAGAACAAAAGTCAGAAATCCATAATGACGTACGTTTCCCGCCGAAGTTTTCTCTTCCTTCATCCACTGCTTTTCAGCATCGATAAACAGGGATTTATCTTTCAGGTACGGCTCCTGTGCCTGAATACTGTCAGGCAGGATTACCGTGCAAAAGAGGGAGAGAGAATCGCCGATAGCAATACGGGCTTTGGATGCTTTTATCTCGATGCTCAGCCCGCCGGGGGGGCCTGCGGCCAGCGCCGGCTTCCCCCCAACGGCAAAAAAGAGCAGAAAATACAAGCAGAGAGTTATAAAGTTCATATATGATAGTTTCAAAGAAACAGAGTGACAACGTAAAAAAAAATTGGTGGGTTACTGTGTCGCTTTGCCACTTTGCAGCTCCGGAACATATTATTTCGTTGTTTATTTCCCAAAGACAGTCTCTAATACGTAATTTAAACTGGCATTGATCTCTGATGCCGTTGTAAAGATTGTCGGCGATTGGTTCGACTGGACATATGTTTTTGCGGCATCCTGCGTAAATGTCTTGCCGTAGCTCATCTCTGCAAGCAGTTGTCCATCAGAAAAGAAGGTCAGGATAAATTTGGGTTTATCAAGTCCGGTTTTTGCCAGATCAGCCGGAACAGGATTCATAGAATATACACCGTTTATCAACATAAAACGGCTGATAGCGAAAATACTGTTGATCACTTCCCGCGGAACATTCTTGTCAACAGGAGAAACTACATTCCAGTTTCCTTCCGGATCCTTGGCGAATGTAATAGGTTCTTTCCCTGATTTTAACACAATCTTATTGACAACTTCCCGGTCGAATTTCACCGGCTGTTTGTCGATGTACCACACGGCATCATGACTGAGAAGGGTTACTATGCGGTTTTCCAAAGTAAATACTTGTTCGTTATCAAACTGCTTTGCGTACCACGAGGGCATCCGCCCTTTTTCTTTCAGTTTATTTCCGATAAGAAGTATTTTATCCGGCATTCCATATTTGAGATGAACGTTCAGCATAAATGAAGGATTATTCAGCCCGTATTTTTCCAAATCTCCAGGCTGGCTCGGTTCCAGAGTTAATTTATTGGCATCGGCGATTCCTTTTAAAAGCTCATCCATGTTTGTAATATCGCCAAAATTATTCCATGGGGCAGTCATCATCCAGGTAACCCCGTTGTGTACCATCTGGATACGGTTTTCATCGGTCTTCCCGCGGGTGATTTCGAAAGACTGTATATCATTGACCAATATATTGAGAATGGTGCGCGCCCGGTAATACGTCACAGACTTTTTCATCAAATCGGTAAGAGCGTTGCTAATCGCCAAAATCCTTTTTTCGGAAGAAAATTTTACATATGCCATGGTCTTGTCGGGTGTATCTGTTCCGATAAACAGGGTGTCGGGTTTTCCGGTATCGTAAGTCATCGACATGTAAAACTTTGTGTTTTTTATCCCATACGGCGACAGATCTTTCGGCTTTTCATCTACAACGGTGATAATGTTGCTCTGGTCAAGCTGGGAGAATAGACCGTATATACGTTCCCCTGAAGCTTCCGTTTTCAATGGTTTGAGTATATTCCAGATTCTTCCTATTCCCCGTTCGAAAGTAATGGAAGAATCGGGGCGAACCAGAGTGAACTCTTTGATACTGTCCAGATTAAACCGTATCAGCTTGCCTTCCTGTGCCTGTTGTGACTTTTTCTGTTGTTCCACTTTATAAACTTTGATGTATACGATGATTCCAAGAACTATTACCGCTGCGAGTATTGCTAATGATTTGACTAATTTCATGGTTTTTTCTCCATTTATCGTCTACGATACCAAACAACGAATCCAGCCATGAAAATGGCGAAGGGAAACACAACCAGGGTAAGAAGGGATATCATTCTCCGGTCGGAATCCTTTAATTCAACGGGGGTGAACCCCGTAGTGTTTGGCGTTATTTCAATAATTTTTTCATTCTTGGTAATCCAATTTACCGTATTGGTGAAAAGGCTCATATTGGCTGGAAATGGAGTAACAATCTGGTTGGTTATGAATGTTGCATTTCCGAAAAATGCTGAGCGCACTTTGGTAGTGGTTTTCCCTTGTTTTACTAGGGAATCGGGAAGATTGACTTCATGTTCCACGGTTGCCGCAACGCTTACCGGTCCTTTTAATTCCTTTTTCTCGTCACGGCTCGGTTTTTTTGAGGTATTGATGGTTTTGGCGGATTCGAGATCGGTTTCCGCCCAACTATTTTCACTCGACGTCACAAGTCTTTTCAGAACGTAGCCTTTGAGCATGACCGCCGGACTTATGCTTCTTACATAGGGGAAGAGGAATGACTGATTTTCAAGCTTGTCCGTGATTTCGGAGGTATCTTTTGCCGCGCAGAGAGGAGCAAGGGGACCTCCGAACGGAGTGGTCATACTTTTGGAAGTCTCGTATACATAATCATCCCCGGGTAATATGCCGAAGGATCGGATAATTCTTTCAAGATTGGTGGTTACTCCCGGACCGAGCATCAGGATTATGGAACCCTGCGATTCCAAATAGTCCAAAATCATTTTCTGTTCTTCATCGGAGAACGCCACAGTCGGTCCGACAACAATAAGCACGCTGCAGTCTTTCGGAACTCCGTTCACATCCAGGAGGCTGACTGTTTCCACCAGGAAATTCTGTTCCTCAAGTCGTTCCTTGATCGCGCTGAGTCCGTTGGCTTTGATATTATCCAGGCGCAGTTCGCCATGACCGGTAGTAAAATAAGCTTTTTTGGTAGTGTCGGTTATCAGACGGTAGAGAGCTGTGGTAATGACCCGTTCCTGGTTCAGACGGTTGTTCGGGCTGTAATTGATGCGGGTATTTTTCTTGCCGCTTTCCAGTACGATGGTTCCCGGATAAGTTATATCGTATTTTTCAGCTATCACCGGGTTTTTGATAGGATCTATGTATTCCACCTTGATACGATGTGAACCCTTTATATACTTATCAAGGACAATTTTTAAATTCCTCTGGGTATTTGTGGTGTAAAAGGCTTTTATTGTTACATCAGATTTCAACATTCCAAGAAGTTTGACAGTCTCCTTGGAGAGTGAATTCACCTTATTCCTGGTCACATCGTAACTTGGCGCTTTCACCGCAACCACATAATTTAAGGCTATAAGTCCCAAAAGTATGGCAAGTGCGAAGATCACCGGGCTGAGACCATACTTAAATATCTTTTCAAAAATTACTTTGGTCAGGTTCGTTCTTTTACCTTGCATGTTATTGCCTCCATCTTGCAGATTCGACGTTGATTCCTGTCAGAAATAACCCGAAGGCAGTTACCGAGAGAAAATAGAAAATATGTTTTATCCCGATATACCCCTGGGTGAACGAGTCAAGATGTTCGGGGAACGACAGGTATCGAACGATTGTGCTGTAGGGCGGATTCATGTACTGAGTCGTTGGGAAAAGAAGCCATAATACCATGATTATCGAAATGGTAATAGCCGCAGCCACAATCTGGTTCTCGGTGATGGAGCTGAAAAACATACCGATGG
>JBAYHX010000171.1:0-7022 GCA_041665965.1 Candidatus Latescibacterota bacterium | reverse complement strand
AACTTCTGGTAGGCCTCGGAAAATAGACGGTTGCCCTCTTCCGTATCCCCTTTGAGCTTGGCCTGATCTGACAACGCGGTACCCCAGTTGTTGAACGTCTCGTGCATGTCGGGTTTGATCCTGACTGCCTCGGCAAACTTCTGGTAGGCCTCGGAAAATAGACGGTTGCCCTCTTCCGTATCCCCTTTGAGCTTGGCCTGATCTGACAACGCGGTGCCCCAGTTGTTGAACGCCTCGTGTATGTCTGGTTTGATCCTCACCGCCTCGGCAAACTTCTGGTAGGCCTCGGAAAACAGGAGGTTGCCCTCTTCTGTATCCCCTTTGAGCTTGGCCTGATCTGACAACGCGGTGCCCCAGTTGTTAAACACCTCGTGTATGTCTGGTTTGATCCTCACCGCCTCGGCAAACTTCTGGTAGGCCTCGGAAAACAGACGGTTGCCCTCTTCCGTATCCCCTTTGAGCTCGGCCTGATCTGACAACGCGGTACCCCAGTTGTAGAACGCCTCATGCTTGTCTGGTTTGATCCTCACCGCCTCGGCAAACTTCTGGTAGGCCTCGGAAAACAGACGGTTGCCCTCTTCAGTATCCCCTTTGAGCTCGGCCTGATCTGACAACACGTTGCCCCAGTTGTAGAACGCCTCGTGCTTGTCGGGTTTGATCCTCACCGCCTCGGTAAACTTCTGGTAGGCTTCGGAAAACAGACGGTTGCCCTCCTCCGTATCCCCCTTGAGCTTGGCCTGAACTGACAACGCGATGCCCCAGTTATTGAACGCCTCATGCATGTCGGGTTTGATCCTCACCGCCTCGGCAAACTTCTTGTCGGCCTCTGTAAACAGGCGGTTGCCCTCTTCCGTATTCCCTTTGAGCTTGACCTGATCTGACAACGCGATGCCCCAGTATATAGGTAACCATGCAAGATTCGATTCCTCTACCCCGAAATTTTCTGACTCGCGCAACATTGTAATCGCTGTAATAAAGTCCCCTTGTGATGACATTAGCGAAGCACGACGTAATAAACCTTCTCCAACTGCCTGAGAAAGTCGTGAGTTTTTATTCTGAGGAACTCCTTTGCGTAGTAGGTCGAAAGCTTTCCAGTCATCCGAGAAAGCGGCCATCTCTATCGGTATAGCCCGGTATAATTCATCAATAGCAGACAACATAGGCTTAACATCCGGAATGGATTCGGTTGCATTTTGGGGCGGCAAGTCAGTTGTTTGTTGTGTTGCTCCATCTGTTAACATTTTTTCAAATCGACTTAGTAATTCAAGTGAAGCACCAACCGGGTCGCCACCTGTAAAATCTTTAGTTGGGTAAGGAGTGATACGCTTAAGCGAGGATCGGGCGGCAGTGACCGGAGTTAGCACCTCATCTGGGAGTTCCAGCTTCATTCCCTCAAACACCAACTTGCACATGAAGGTGTCGGCATCAAAGCCTTCTGATAGATGGCAATCTTTCCCGTAGCTATTAAAAAGAGAATGAACACCACCCCCGATTCCGCTTTCAGACGTACCAAAGTGAGACCACCAAAGCCCGCACGGTAAATTGGGAAGTTTCTGGAGAGAATCCATTACTGGATCACAATTGCCCGAATATCCAACAACGATTAAGAGGGAATTCTGAACGGCCTCCTGCAATACAGGAGGATAAATATTACTAAGGCGAGCCATCTCTTCTGGCGAATTGGCTAAGAATAAGCTGTGCATCTGCCCATGAAGATAAATAATTGTAGCCGGATCCAAGGTACCGGGATAGTATTTACCTGAGGAATTGAGGTCATAAGTGCGAATAGGCTGACCCATTACTGCAAGCGCTTCGACAATCAGAGGATCAAAATTTGTTGTGAGAATACGATTAATATAACCCTTCTCTACCATTGCGGCGAGTGATAAGTAAGTCCAATTTATTCGTAACAGTCCTTCAGCGTCTCTTGCGCAGTCAACATATTTTTTTATCCGCTTTGCCCGCTCCATTGGTGAACCGAGTTTTTCCATCAGGAAAGCATACTCACTCACTCCTGGCGGCGTGTCACCGGCATTTCGTAGAAAAGGGTTCGACTTCGCTTCACTGCGTAATTCTTTGACAATCTCCCCAGCAAGTGGTATACCTGCTGACTTTGAACAGCCCGCACCGAGTAGAAATGTTATGAAATTGCGGCGGTTGTGTGTGCTATCCCGCTCTTGCCGAATAAACTCACCAAGATCGACAGGATTGAATGTATCTTTAGGTCGGTCAGGACAATCATTCATAGTATTATCAGCCTTTTTTTAGATGATCTACACATAAAATAGATACTATTCCACCTCTATTTAGTGTAATCTTATTATTTGTGTATGATATGCCTCAATTCATTAACCTGTCAAGCGTAAAAACAATATTATGATATATTTCGACCTAAAGGTATATCCATGTCTGATCTTTGATGTTGATTGTTAGAGCACAATATATTAGTTTGTAAAAATAACTTACCGCTTTTTAATACTGGCCTGAAGAAAGAAAAAAATTGGAAACCCTTAAAATACTTGTAACAGACGATGAACCCGGAATGCGCACGGCGGTAGAGCGTTCGCTTCGGGGATTCAAGGTGAATCTTCCGGATGTGAGCGAGGAAGTTTCCTTTACTGTGGAACAGGCCGCCGACGGTGAAGAAGCGCTGGAAAAAATCAATACGTCTGCGCCTGATATTCTTCTCCTCGATTACAAGCTTCCCGGAATAAGCGGCCTGGATGTTCTTGAGCAGATATCCTCAAAACAGAGCGACATGCTCACCATCATGATTACCGCCTATGCATCACTTGAAACCGCGGTGACAGCCACCAAACGCGGCGCGTATGATTTTCTTGCCAAACCATTCACTCCGGAAGAGCTCAAGAACACCATCCGTAAAGCGGCAAGCCGTCTTATCCTCACCAAGCAGGCCCGTAAGCTCGCCGACGAAAAAAGGAAGGTGCGTTTCCAGTTTATTTCCGTTCTCGCGCACGAACTCAAATCGCCGCTTGCCGCAATAGAAGGATACCTTCAGATAGTCAAAAGTCATGCCAACGGTGAAGAACTTCCGGCTTACGACCATATCATCGATCGCAGCATGATACGCCTTGACGGTATGCGGAAGCTTATTATCGATCTTCTGGATATGACCCGGATAGAATCGGGTGAAAAGCAGCGCGACCTCGCCGATGTAGATATAGTCACGGCAGCCCGCCGTGTCATTGACAACAACCTGCCCGAGGCGCAGAAGCGCAACATTATGATAAATCTCCTGAACGACAAACCGATTATCATGACCGCTGACAGTGGTGAAATTGAAATCATTCTCAATAATCTCATCTCAAATGCTGTCAAATATAACCGTGACAACGGCAAAGTAGATGTAAAGATAACGGCTCAGGAGGACAAGATCATCATTACGGTGAGCGATACCGGAATCGGAATGACCAAAGAAGAAGCGGACAAATTGTTTAACGATTTTGTCCGTATTAAAAACGAGAAAACCCGTACTATCCTTGGAAGTGGACTGGGGCTTTCCATTGTCCGCAAGCTTGCCATGCTTTATGGCGGGGATGCGGCCGTTTCCAGTGAGCCTGAAATGGGAAGCACATTCACTGTTGTGTTGAACCGTTTACCGCAGCAGTGATCAACGGCTTCTCTCCGCCATTTTTTGCCTTATCCCTCATAAAAAAGCTATATTCCCGATAATAAGCTTGTGTCATTTCATGCCGGAGAAACAAATTTTCATGTCGTATGGATCCTCTTGCCCCCAGTTTACAAGAACATTCTATCAAGCCTGTTTCTGCCCGTTCCTTTTTCAGGGCAACCGCTGTTTCGGCGGCGACTACTGTCGTTTCACGCCGGGCAAAGAGCATCTCTGCTGTTTTTACTGTCCTCTCTTCAACTCATGCCCCGATGAAACGGGCGTATGTATACGATTTCAGAAATAAGTTCAATACGCTTAACATTAAAAAGCAAGTTGATGTATGCAACTTATCCCATAAGCCCCTTCTGCCACATCGTTATTTTTCATAAAAGCGGGAACCCCGGCACACAATAGAGGGGAAGACCCTTCTTTGCCTCATAACAAATGGCTTGAGAAAGGCCACAGGTTTTCAGCCATCGTTAACTAGTTAGAGATAAGGTCAGGGGGTGAGTTCTTTCACTCTCTGATAATTACCGAGGCGTCGGGATCAAATGGATTGGTACGTACCGCGAGGCTGAAAAGGTAGGGGTAATCATTTTTCAGGTGATTCATATATGCAAGCCATTCGATGATTACGATGGTGCAGGCTCTTTTCATATCGATCGAAATGTGGTTAAAATCGGCATCGGGCAGGGTTTTAAGATTATCACGGTGATTCAATTCATCCGCAAGATGAAATATTGCCCACAGGAGTTCGGTAAAAGAATCATGCTCAAGGAGGTTGGGATTTTCCAGAAGGCGAAGGAGGAATGTCCTTTTTTCCAGAAGGAAATTTTTTAAAGGAATGAGATCGCTGCTTTTACTATCTATGGAATAATCCAATTTTCTCAGGCGACTGCGGGCAGAGACGAAATTATGATTAGTCCAGTTTCCGTTGACCTTTAACTCCTTGCCGATTATTTCAGACTGAGGGATATACTGAATGAATAAACTTACAAGTCCGGTTCCTACTTCGCTGAAGAAAGCGCCAATCACCATATTGAGCTTTTTCAGGAGGAGGCGTTTTTCCCGTCGATCAAGAAGGTTATGGATAATCAGAGTTACCAGCAGCACTTCGATGGGTACAAAGGCAATATCCTGGAAGAAGTAGTAGGAGATGGAACGAGCCTGACCAAAAATGAGGTATTGTATGAGATAGAGGATCGCCGAAAGTGCAATGAGGGAAAATCCCAGGAAAACCTGCCATTGACGAAATTTCATTTACTTCCTCCAAATAAGTTATTAGCGTTTTTAGATAGTCTTTTTCGGCAGATGACAACATGCAATTTAATACAGCAATTCTCCTGTGTATGATCCTTTTCATCCGATCAGGTGCAGAAATACCGGTCACAATAGGTTTTCTGTTCTCAGACTGTGAACGGGACATTATAAAGCCAAGAATTTACCTTTGTATCAAGTTCGGATTAAAATATTTTCGGGTTTACCAGCCTTTCAAAATCAGCGTAAGACATTCGAATCACTTCTGTATGGGATCCAGCGTTAAATACGATTTCCCGGTTATTGCCGAGTGAACTGTCGACATATACATCCATATCATATAAATTTCCGAATGGGGGCATTGCACCCACCTCGCAATCCGGGAACATGCTCTTGAATTCCTTTTCATCAGCAAGCAGAATTTCACCCCCACTTTCCGTTTTGTCCCTTAGCGAGGCCAAATCGATACGGTGATCCGCACTGGTGACAGCCATTCCCATCTTTTCATCGATCATAAGCATAACCACTTTAGCCATCAGTTTTCCGTGAATGTGGGAAAGTTCGGCGATTTCTTGTGCGGTAAACGCCGGGGAATGCTTGATGCTCAAATACCTGATGTGATTTTTGTCTAAAAAATCTTTTAATTTTTTAACCGGCATGATATCACCTCCGCGGTTATTTTTTATGCATACCAATCCGAGCGGGTAAGAGGCAGTCCGCTTCTTCCAGCCTCGGGTTTCACCAGAAGAGTTTGATACACATTAATATCTCCTTTATTAAAAGAATGCGCGCATCCGGACATGTAGAGCCTCCATATCCGGAAAGTAACTTCATCGGTAATCCGTATTGCTTCATCTTTGTTCTCTTCAAGCCGTTTTACCCAGTGACGGAGAGTGAGGGCATAATGCTCGCGCAGGCTCTCCACATCTCTGACTTCAAACCCCTCCTTTTCTGCAGGATTCAGATAAACGCTTATTGGAACAAGTTCACTGTCCGGAAACACGTACTGGTGGATGAACGAAGTTCCTCCTTTGCCATGGATTGAGAAAGTGTCCGAGATGCCGTGGTTGAGGAACACTCCGCCAGGTTTTAGAAGATTCCAGGCCTTACGGAAATAGGCGGGAAGATTTTTTTCTCCTACATGCTCAACCATTCCCACACTTACCAAATTATCAAAACCTTCCTGATCATTTACATCACGGTAATCTTTGATCTCGACATGACACCTGTCACTCAATCCTGATTGAGCGATACGCTCACGGGCAAAATCCGCCTGGGGCTGGCTGAGAGTAATACCTGTTGCCCGAACGCCGAAATGTTCAGCGGCATGGATTATCAGGCTTCCCCAGCCGCAGCCAATATCGAGCAGACGGTCACCCGGTTTAAGACGAAGCTTTCTGCATATATAATCAAGCTTTTGCCTCTGCGCCCGGTGAATATCTTCTTCTCCGTCGATAAAGTAGGCGCAGGAGTATGCCATATTTTTATCCAGGAATAGAGAAAAGAAATTGCTCGGAAGGTTGTAATGGAAGGTTACAGCCTGACTGTCACGTAATTTGGAATGAAGTTTTCCGAACATACGGGCTGTATGGCGGGCATCTTGAGGTTTTGTTTTCGGGAGATTCAGGAAAAGCTGGCCCAAACGGAGTTTGTCTCTTATTCCCAGGTCAGTTTCCATGAGAAAATCACCAAACAGAAGAGAGCTTTCGATATCGCCCTCGATATCAAAATCGTTGAAAATGAAAGCTTCTCCAAGGGTAAGGTCAGTGTGAGGCCAGAACATTCTCCTCAGAGCACCGGGGTGATTTAAAGCAAGGGTAAATCTGGATTTCTGACCCGGCTCTGCATCCCACGTTGTCCCATCCCAGAATCTTATTGCAAAATCTCTGGGGCGGTAGGAATTGAGAGCAACTTCTAAAAAACTCCGCGAGGTTTGTAATTCCTGATCATTTTTCGCCTCGTTTGCCGCCATGAGGATATCCTTCCAGAAGTAAAGTGACTGCCTCTCGATCTCATTGCAAAAGTCGTTTTGGAAACGAAAAAATGATAAGTTTTATTACTTCAGCCCCCTAACCCTCAATCCCTTTCCCCCAAAGGGGGCAAGGGACGTTGTTGCTCCACAGTGTTAGCTGTT
>JBAYHX010000170.1:0-7054 GCA_041665965.1 Candidatus Latescibacterota bacterium | reverse complement strand
CGCAAAGCGGTCTGAAAAATATCTGCCGGTATAAAATGGGCGAAGCCTTTTTCCATATTGGCGATTTTGCAAATGCTGTTGCTCTGATGACCGATGCTATAAACACGGTGAATGACAAAACCACGGTTGTGAAAGGATATTATCTCCTTGGAGAAGCGCATTTCCAATTGGGGAATTACGCTTTGGCGCGCAAGAATTATCAGATTGTGTGTGAAGAGTTCCCCAACGAACCTCTTGCCTCGGATGCCCGCGAGGCGCTTGGCTGGACATACTATAAGGAAAAACGTTACGACAAGGCGGTGGAAATACTCAAAACCGTTACAGGGAAGTCTCAACAGGGAAAAAACCTTGATTCTGTATTGTATCGTCTCGGACTTACACAAAAGCTCGCCGGTAGTATCGGTGGAGCGAGAGAAGCTTTCAACGAGGTTATCAATAAATTTCCTTCCGGTGAGTATGCGGCAAAATCTCTTTATGCTCTGGGTATGCTCTCCTATGAGGGTGGCCGGGTGGAAGATGCTTCGGAAATCTTTCAGCGTCTGACAACGGCCTATCCAAAAAGCGATATAAAACCCGAAGCTCTCACAATGTATGGCCAGTGTGTTCTGGAACATCAGGATTACCAGTCCGCCCTTATAGCTTTCACCGAGGTGACACAGTCTTATAAACAGAATGCTTCCTATCCTGTGGCGCTTTTTCAACGGGCGTTTTGTGAATTCAACGTAAATCGTTTCCCGGAAGCTGAAAAAGACATCGAACTTTTCCTTCAGAGCTTCCCCGCACACAAATTTGCTCCCGAAGCGCTCATGATCCTTGCGGAAATCCGCTACAGGCAGGGCGATTTCGAGGGTTCGAAACAGGCCTGTCTTAAAGTGTTCGAGCAGTATCCGCAAAGTTCAAAAATAGTTCAGGCGTTGTACGGTATCGGGTGGGCTTCATTAAAAGCCGGAGACTACGATAGGGCGGCAGATTCTTTCACACAGCTTGTTGAACGGCATCCTCTTTCGAGTTTCACTTCGGATGCTTTATACAGGATCGGCGATTGTTATTTTGCAGCCGGCCGGTTTTCAGATGCTGCAGAAGCCTATCAGCGAAGCATAGACAGGTATCCTCACGCACAGTTCTCGGACCGTGCAGCGCTCCAGGTCGGGAATTCCTATCTCCGCGCCGGTGAATATGCAAAAGCACGAGATGCCGCCGACCAATGCATTGTCCAGTACCCGAAATCGAGGCTGGTTGATGAGGCAAGAATAGTAAAGGGAATGTGTTGCATAAAGCAGGGCAAGTATTTAGATGCAATCGCGATATTTAAAATCGTTGAGAAACCTTCGGATCAGGCAGATGAAGCGCTCTACTGGACAGCTTACTGCTACTCGAAAATGGATGATTTGGGAAAAGCGGCGGAAATCCGTAACCGTTTTCTGGATGAATATCCCCGGTCGCCAAGGGTTGGAGATATCATTTCCGACATGATGGAATCTTATCTTGCCAGGGGCGAGACAGACCGCGCCTTGGCGCTTGCGGATGATTATCTTGCAAAAAGGCCCGGAGGAAAGATAGCCGATGCAATGCTTCTGAAAAAAGGCGATTTTCTTTCCATCCTGAAAAAATATGATGACGCCATTGCTGTCTATCTGTCCCTTCCGGACAAGTATCCACAGAGCGAAAGAATTCCGAATGCCGGGTATATGGCCGGCCTGGCGTATCTGGAAAAAGGGGATTCAACCAGGGCGGCTGAGCAATTAGAAAATGTGAACGCCCGCTATCCTTCGAATGAATACGGGTCATTGGCCGCTTTGAAGCTGGGAGATATGAATATGAGCGCGGGATTGTACGATCGGGCTGTTCACTATTACGACCAGGTCTCGAGCAGCCGTAATGAAGACAAAATCGGCCTTGAAGCTCTCTTTAAAAAGGGAGTTGCCCTTTTTAAATTGGGGAAGGCCGAGGCTGCCAATGCAATTTACCGCGATCTCATCAACCGTCGGCCAACCGAGTCTGCTGCCGATGACGCCCGGCTGGAACTGGCCGAAGAGGAGTTAAACGGCGGAGATATCGATGAGGCGCTTGGGCTTGCCGGTTCCGTTATCGAACACCGGAAAGACGAGAAAGCGGCAAGGGCGAACTATCTTGTTGGGAAATGTTATAGTGTATCCGGTAAATATGAAATGGCGGTTGAAGAACTGGCAAAAGTTCCGGAGAAATATTCGAAGTACGAGGAATGGACCGCCCGATCCCTTCTCCTTATGGCTCAATGCCAGATAAATCTGGGGAAGAAGGATGAAGCAACGGAAACCCTCCGGAACATTCTGGATTCAAATCCAAAAGACGATATTAGCCGTCAGGCCCAAAAACTTATTGACGAGATAAAATGAGAATATCAATGTGTATCTCCTCGTTTAGAAAAATATACAGGATTCAGAAAGCGGGCATCTCTATCCTGATCTTTCTCTACGCCGCGCCCATGTGCACTTTCGGACAGGAATCGTCCGATCGTCTCGTTCAGAACAGACAGGACGATGCCGATAATACCGGTCCGTTCACTATTTCAGGGGATCGCTTATCCACAGTGGATTCAGTTGCCGAGCCGATTATTCCCCCTTCCGAAACACGTTCGATCGAATCTCTGCCGAATCTCAGAGAAAACGAAAAACCCTTGTCCCGAAACGAGACGTTCACGGAACACCGCGGCACTTTTGCGTGCTTTGACGGTTTTATTGGCTCCAACACTCCTTTGAATATGACAACTTCGGCTTCTGTTGACGACAAAGATAGTGCAGGGACAATCCGTCTCCATTTACGGAATCAGAAACAAAACACACCGACGAACCTTGCACCCCAGATTCAGAATTTTGGAGCGTTCGGATACAGGAACAGTTCCCTTGGGAAGATGACAGGGGATATACGCCTCAATAATGAGTCGGATAACATGCTGGGTAATTTTTTTCGGTTCCAGGATCGTCGAAGAGAAAGTTATTCTGCAGGAGTAGGTCTCAAACCTTCTCCCCGGGATGGCTGGGGTCTTGATGGGCAGGTCAGACTGGCGGGAGGAAACTATCGTGATTTCAAGACACATGACGATGTTAATGAACTGAATTTGTCCGGCAAAGCTTCTCTATCAGGGAATATTGACGAGATATCGGTTAGCGCCGGTTCAACAGCGGGATTGTTCAGAATGGCAGGAAGAACCGGTTCGATGTTCCAATTCGGCGCTGATGGTGTCTGGCTCCCGATGAGTGAACTGAGCATCAAGGGCGGAGCAGACCTGTATATTTCCTCTTTGCCCGGAGAAAACGCCAGAGTACGGTTTTGCCCGGAAGCAACCGCAAAATGGGCAATTTCAGGGTCATCGTTTGCCGGGCTTATTGTGAAACGCGAGGTGATTCTTCATACATTCAGCGATCTGTACGGCAGTAACGGGCTGGCAGCCTACAGCACTCCGCTCCTTTTCGAGGACCGGATATATGATATCACCGCCCAATACGGCTGTACCCTGACTCATACCATACGAACAACAGCCGAGCTGTTTTCACGGAAGAGTGAACATGCTCCGATATTCAGCCGTAAGGGGAGTTTTTTTGAAATTATTCCTGATGCCAGTGTCACCCTGACAGGAGTAAAAGTGAAAGCTGCATATGATCTGGAGAAACTCTGGGGAGCCGAAGGGGAATTCACGATAAAAAAAGCTTCATGGAACTTTTCCGGGAATGTGCCGTATATTCCATTAGTCGAAGTTTCGGCGGGTGGATATGTTATACCGTATCCTCTCTGGAAGCTGTACGGTTCGCTGACGTTTATGGGAACCCATTATGTTGAAAAAGGATCGGATGATACCGCCAAGGCTTTCCTGACCATCGATATTGGCGCGGAACGTGAAATTTGGAAAAAAAATATCGATGCGTATGTGGATATCAAAAACCTTCTGAATTCCAGCGGGGCATGGTGGACCGATGAATACAAAATTCCCGGAATCGGCGTATATGCAGGGATCAAGGCAAAATATTAGCCTTAATAAACCGGTCTGTATTTCTTTAGGATAATGATATTTTGGTTTTTTTCTCTATTTTTTAGAGGCGAGGGTGCTATGAAAGGTTTTTTTAGAAAGCGGTCACTGATAAAGGTGTGCAGTATTGTTGCCGGAATAATTCTTCTTTTTTCCTGTTCGAATGAAAAAGATATGCGTGAGGCAACCAAGGCGGAACTGGGCGAACCTGATGTGACACAGTCTGGCGGTACAGGAGCTTATCAGTATGAAATATTTATATATACCAACAAGAACATTAACCGGGCTTATTATTACAATAAATCCGCTTCCTGCGGCGGTCAGAGCGGACAATGGTATGTTACCACAGTGTATACCGCGGAAGATCTGGGATATGCGCTCTATACATCACCCACCATCGTTCATACAGCGGTGAAAACAGCAGAGCCGGATAAAAGCCTTGTTATAACCGCCACTGTAACCGATGATATCGAGGTGGAAAATGTCATTCTATTCTACCGCAAACCGGGTGAAACGGATTATCAGCCGATTACCATGAGTCCCGAAGATACGATCTTTACTGCGGAAATTCCCTCCGACCAGGTGACAACAACAGGTATTCAGTATTATTTGGAAGCTACCGATAATGACAGCCATAAGTCAAGACTTCCGACGAGTAATTATTATTCTGTTATTATCAAGGAGGCTGCGGCCAAAACATTCGGGCAGACTGAAACCACCGGAACCCCTTCCAGAGGAAAACCGGCAGGAGTCTCCGGAATTCAGACTTCGCCGTTAGGATTATGAACAGATTTAAATTAGTGAGTGAATTCAAACCGAGAGGAGACCAGGGAAAGGCTATCGATTCTCTCGTTGAGGGTACTCTTTCCGGAAGGAAAAACCAGACCCTTCTCGGAGTCACCGGCTCCGGAAAAACGTTTACTATTGCGAATGTGATAGAGCGGGTCAACAAACCCGCTCTGATTCTCTCCCACAACAAAACCCTCGTCGCGCAGCTCTATGGAGAATTCAAGGCGCTGTTTCCCGAAAACGCCGTCGAGTTTTTCATCTCGTATTACGATTACTACCAGCCGGAAGCCTATGTCCCTTCTACCGATACCTACATCGAAAAAGACGCCGATATCAACGAGGAAATCGATCGGCTGAGACTCCGCGCCACAAGCTCTCTTCTGGAGCGGCGAGATGTGATCATTGTTGCCAGCGTTTCATGTATCTACGGGCTCGGTTCACCGCAGGAGTATGAACGATTGCATGTCATACTTGAACTCGGAGACCATGTAGACCGTGACGAAGTAATCCGAAGACTTGTGAATATACACTATCTTCGGAACGATTTCGGTTTGGAACGTGCGAATTTCCGGGTGCGGGGAGATGTTCTCGAGATCATGCCCGCTTATGACGACCGGGTGATCCGCATCGAATTTTTCGGAGACACAGTCGAAGGCATCTCCGAGGTAAACAAAGTCACCGGGAAAGTGGTCGATATCCGTAATAAAGTTGCCATCTATCCTGCCAAACACTTTGTCACAACCCGTCCCAGCATCGAGAAGGCCATCAATGAGATCATGATCGATCTTGAAAACCGTGTTCATGATCTCGAAAGGCAAAACAAGCTTGTTGAGGCTCAGCGCATCGCCCAGCGCACCCGATACGATATGGAGATGCTGAATGAATTGGGGTACTGCTCGGGAATAGAGAATTATTCCCGTTATCTTACCGGCCGAATGCCCGGAGAAAAACCCTGGGTGCTCCTTGATTACTTCCCCAAAGACTACCTGATGGTCATTGATGAATCCCACGCAACCCTTCCTCAGGTGAGGGGAATGTACAACGGCGACCGTTCCCGTAAGGAAACTCTTATTGAATATGGTTTCCGCCTTCCCTCCGCGCTGGATAACCGTCCTCTCAATTTTCAGGAGTTCGAGAATTCGATCAACCATGTCATATTCGTCTCGGCCACACCAGCCGATTACGAGCTGGAAAAATCAGAGGGGATCGTAGTTGAACAGATTATCCGTCCGACAGGACTTATCGATCCAAAGATCGTAGTTAAGCCGGCGGTAAATCAGGTAGATGATCTCCTCAACGAAATCCGTAAACGGATTGAATTGAGTGAACGGGTTCTGGTTACAACCCTTACAAAAAAAATGAGTGAAGATCTTACCGATTATCTTGTAAATATGGGGGTAAATGTCCGGTATCTCCATTCGGAGATACAATCCCTTGAACGGGTGGAAATCCTCCGCGGCCTCAGGCTGAAAGAGTTCGATGTCCTGGTGGGAGTCAACCTTCTCCGTGAGGGGCTCGACCTGCCCGAAGTATCGCTGGTTGCCATTCTGGATGCCGATAAACAGGGATTTCTCCGCAACGAGCGCTCACTGGTACAGACAGCGGGAAGAGCAGCCCGTCATCTGAACGGAATGGTGATTTTCTATGCTGATACCATGACCGAGGCTATGAATCGCACCATCCAGGAAACGAACCGCCGCCGGACAATACAGACAGCCTATAACGAGGCGAACGACATCACTCCCGAATCGATAAAGAAGAGCATTGAGGAAATAATGAAAACAACCGTGGTGGCCGATGGAATCGGGAAGGATCAGAAGGTCGAGATCGAGCAGGTAAATATCCTCGATCTCATGGATGCCGAAGAGGCTCTGGTGGCGCTAAAAAAAAGGATGAAAACAGCCTCTGACAAACTCCAGTTCGAGGAAGCGGCCCGCCTTCGGGATGAAATTCTACGGATCGAATCAAAGGGCAAAGGGCCAAAAGCCAAAGGTTGAAATGATTATTCTCTCGAAATGTTCGTAGAGTCAATAAAGAAGAATAAGACTATAAACCACGAACCACACGAAAGTCACGAAAGATAAAGAAAATGAGAAACAAACAAATTTCGTGCTTTTCGTGCATTTCGTGGTTTAATTAACTAAAAATTGAGCCTTTTGCAAAAGTCTTTTTTTGAAGGCAGCCCCTTTTCTGTCCTCCGGACATCCTTCCCCCGGAGGGGGCAGGAACACACTGTGGAGCAACAACTTCCCTTGCCCCCTT
>JBAYHX010000169.1:0-7054 GCA_041665965.1 Candidatus Latescibacterota bacterium | reverse complement strand
GAGGATATCGATTGAACCGGATATCTCGTCAAAAGCATGACGGACTCCGGCGGTCAACACATCTACCGTCCTGATCTTTTCAGAAGATTCCGTAATTCTTGACGAAATGCCGTTATGAATGGATTTGATCCGGGTCAAAAGAGAGTTGAAATTTTCGGCGCGCTTCTGAAATGCACCGGCATTTTTCCGGAGCATCCCCGCTATCACCGCAAAGCCTGCACCCAAATCCCCTGCTTTACCCGCTTCGAGGTCAGAATTCAACGCAGCTATATCGGCGCGCTCGAAAAGGGAATTGGTCCGGAACACGAGATCATCGGTAAACTCATTCAGTTTTCCCAGTTCCTGTGATTTTTTAAGAATTTCATTATGAACCTGGGCGCCTTTTTGAACAGAATCGAGCATTTCTTCCAGCGAACGGGAACTGCGTTTGAAAGCGAGCGCGGTTTCCTCTCCGACTGCAATATTCGCTTGTGAAATTTCCTGAGCTTTTCCGGAAGATTCGGATATGGATCTCCAGAGTTTTCTTTCTTCTATCGAATCCTTGGCCGCGCGGTCAAGGGACTGTTTGGCAGTTTCAAAAAATTCGATGATTTTATCGGAAAGGGTTGCGATTTCTTCGATTCCCGAGGAGATGTCCGCGCTCAGCGAAACCATCTGGCTGTTTTTACGGAGCTTCCGCGCAAGATTCCGGTTACGGGTCTTGGCCGAAGCTGCCTTCCGCGCTATGCTGTTTCCCTGGTCAGGGACAGGGATGGAATTTATATCAGGAATTGCATCTCTTTCCGGGTCGGAATGCCGTTTAATCATAGCAAATCCCCTTCTGAAGCTGCTGAAAAGTTACCAATTAATTGAATAAGAGAATCATTCTCGATCAATCGTTTGAACCATATAATACCATGAAATTCATATCTTTTGCAAGACAATATGGGGAAATTTAGTTCTATCTTCCCCTCGCAGGAATGTCCAAAGAACAGGAAGCGGGCTTCCGGGAAAAATGCGCCCTTTACAGATAGCTCATCATTTATTGAATAATTACCTCATTATTCCCTTTGTAAATCTCTTTCATTTTCATTCGTGGATCTATTACCAGACGGAGTTTCCCTTTCTCCGGCACGTTCTCGAAAAAGATCCAGACAGATTTTTCCACAAAATCAACCGGCGGTGGAATCTCGGAAACTTTTATCTCATCCAGTTTATGGTCAAGGGAATCATACAGGTGAATGGTTGTTTTTTCCGACAGTGCATCTCCCAGGTTCGATACCCTCACCCGAAGAATAGATTTTTCCCGAAAACAGTCATACGGAGCAAGAGCCACATCGGGAAGGGGCTTGTTCGGCCCATTTCTTTTGATTTGTTTTACCGAAAGGATCACCGGTTTCATGGATGGAAGAAGAAGACTGAATGTATCGAAACGGTTCAGCTCGAAATCTCCGGTAAAAAGAGGCCTTCCGGCAACGCCATCGAGGTCTTCGGTAAGTTTCACCTCATAGGTTCCCGGCTGGATGCGGAAAAGACGGGGAGTCACCTTACGCTGCAAGGGGTCGAAGGAAAACATCCTGCATTCAAACGAAACACTGTCAGCATAGGTCACCCATCGGGCCAGATCCTCTCCCCCGCCCGCTGCCCACTCGACTGATGCCGTGCTGTCGACAGCGCCTCCGACAATCATTTGGGTTATGAGTCCCTCATCATTGATAACCTGGCAATCGGTATAAATTCTCGCTTCGGTAAACTGATAGAAGGCGAGATCATCGCAGAATGACGCCAGACGCATCAAACGGGCATGGACAGCAGAGGTATCGGTAAGACTGAACGCGGTCTGAGGGGAATTGCGCCCCCAGTACCATTCGAGAACGTTCTTGTCATAGAGAAAAGATTCGCCTTTGCCCCAGTTCATCGGAGTCTCGAACGGTTTATCCCAGCGCCATGCGGTTCGGAGCGCTCTCCTGAACTCCGAAGGATCACCGAGACGGTACATCACCGCCCGGAACCGATCGTGCCAGAGGTCGTTTACATGGAGATGGTCGATAGGGGTGATATGGCAATACCCGTCGGTAACATATCCCGTGGAATCCAAACCGTTATACATCTTTGCCTGGATATTCTTTGCCAGACCCGAGCCATCGAGAAACATATCAAGTTTGCCCATCAGCATATCGTTGTCATCATTCCAGCCGCCGCCGAACTGGCCGTCGGGATTCTGCTTCGCGCCTGCCCATTCGAGAATTCGATACCGGAATGATTGTATTCTCTGCTGGAGATACGCCCACTTCGGTATATGCGCAGGAATTTCAAACTGTTTCAAAGAGATATTTTTCTCCGGGTCAATAAGTTCTCCCCAGATGGAGTACTTCGGCCGGGTAAACTCCAGATAAAAATCCGCCAGCCGCGACCAGGGCAAACATTTCTTGACCACCTGCGCAGAATAGAGAATATCGAACGGTCCCCCAAAAGCAACCGGCGCTGAAAAAACAGGCGAGGTTCTATCGAATTTCCAGGGAAGGTATCCAAAAACCCGGCTGTATTCAGCAACTGCCGGAAGAAGCTCCTTCTTTTCGAAAAGAGATGCGGATTCGGCAAATGAAGCCGGACGGATCAGAATTTTTGCCCCATCGGCTCCACCTGTTTGGATTTGTGCTCCGTTCAGAGTTGCAATATCGAGCCAGATACGGTCTCCGGTCGAGAGCATGAGCGGTACGAAATCAAGAAGAAGCCTGAGCCTGCCGCCGTTTTCAAATCCTTTGAGCTTTACTTCGGCATGAGTCCATATCCTCGAGGGGACGCCCGGGTCGCGGAGCCTTACCATAAGAATATCGGTGCCTGAGGTTTTCACAGGAAAGTCGAGAACTACTCCGCCAATGCATCGGTTCCCGGTCATGGGAGCAGTAATAATATTGGCGCGCCGCAACAGCCCTGTGGCAAGCGTTCCCGATTTTGCTCCCGGTGTGAGGTAGCCATAAAGAACGCTGCGGTCATCAAAAGAATTGAGCGCGCTGAGAGCGAAACCGTATCGGTCATTCAGTTCCCCTTCCGGCTGGAAATAATATGTTTCCTCGCCGGGAACCGGTGAATCCGCAACCGTCATGACATCGAACAAGCCCACTTCATGAATTCTCGCTGCACCGGTAAGCGGAAGATGCATATCTCCCCGAAATCCTTCAGGAACCCCATATCCTTTGAGAAACGGGAAGGTGATACGCCCGCGTTCCTTACGGTCTACAAGCTCGCCATAAAAAAATCCGCTTTCTTTGGGAATTTCAATAAGGGTACTGCCGCTGAATTGATCCTGGTTCCTGATGCAATTTATATAAACAGGAAGATCGGTCAGGTTGCCTTCCACAGTTACATAATTGAACGGGATACCGGGCGGCGGGTCGACATCCAGTTTCTCTGCTGTAAAATCGACATCGCCGGGGATGATGGTGAATATACTGGCAGGATGAGGCCAGGCCAGCTCATAGCGGCCGTCATGGCAAAAATGCGCCGGGATATGATCATCCCCCATAAAAACAGGGGAAATCTCACGAAATGAGAGAACTTTGTCTGCCTGCATCGGCTCGATGAGCGGAATCATCGATTTGACCGAAAGCCCGAAAGCCTGCGCCAGACGGTCGCGCTCATCGGATTTGCGTTCTGGAATGACAACTGACGCGGGCTGGGTATTCGTTTTTATGAGGCCTGCGATTTCCGGCAGGGAGAGAGGACGGTTGAAAAAGTACATCTCGTCATATACAACCTGCGGCATGGGGAAACGGAGAAGCCCCGGAAGAGCGGTTTCCCACCATGCATCCTTTCCCCAGGATGAAGCTGCCGATTTCCCGTTGATAAAGAGTTCCAACCCCTGGGAACGGTTCCAGTTCAAAACCACATGATTAAAGTCGTTGATATCCCAGGGAGGAGAAGCGGTTATCGTGTGTTTCACATACCGCGCGTCCATGATATATGCACAGATGGAACCGACGGCATCGCAGGTGATGCCGATGAGGCTGCGTTCTTTCCTGCCCCAGGCGCAGGCGGTCTGCTCGAAGAGAACGCCTTCGCTCAGTTTCCCCTTGAACCAGAACGAAACCGCACCGCACGCCGGATTTATTTTCCCGGCGCCCCAGAGGATCGGTTCGTTGTAACCCACCATGTTGTCGCGCATGATGGTGGTATTGAACATGACCGCTGTGATGAGATCAAGATCGATTCCCGAAAGATTGTCCACATCAGCCTGAGTGGGGATAAGGTTCATCATCAGCCCCTTGCCGAATTTCCCTTCAGCGGGAACCAGCCCGCGGTCTTCGATGGATTTTATTCCCGAACGAGCAACAAAGTCGTTCTCAAGGAATTTCATATCCTCGAAAGAGAGGTGGTAATTGACCGGATTTGCTGGGGCGGCGAAAGAAGGGCGCAAAGGCGCAAAGGCGCAAAGGCACAAAAACACAAACGCACAAAGGGAAAAGTTCCTGACAATACTGTTTAAGAAATTCAACAATTTCATGAACAGGCCTTTAAGTTCAAAAAATTTTGTTTCATCCTGTGAAAGCGTGGATAAGCTCATTAAAAAATATACTACATAATCTACTATAAATAAAGAATAAAGGGAAATGAGAGAAATAGGTGGGCGCAGGGAAAGGAGAAGAAGTCTAAAAGCGGAGAGGTAAAGGTTCTTCGGGAAGGATGCCGAAAGGTCATCATAAGAATCGCGCATGATCCTATAATTGAAGGGAGTACGGGCGGATCATTACAATTAACAAATAACAAAAAGTTCACCGGTGGCAATGGAGCTTTGCCTAATTGACTTCTAGTGCAACGCCTCAGGTGCAGCCTTCAGGGAGATTGTAAGCCCAAAACTCATCTTCTGCTGGCCGATTGTCGGATGATACCATCAACAAACTCTATTTCACTCACGGGATACCCAGCCTTAAAAGCGGCATTCCGAGCCTGAACCAGTTTCTCGTCCTTCTTTCCCATATTTCCAACATCGAGCACTAAGTAGATAGCTCGCATGGTCTGCTCTGCTGCTTTGTAGGTCTCCAGTTGCTTAGTGTAACCTGACACAAGCTTACCATTGGTGGACAGCTTGATTTCCACAAGGACCCGGGAATCGAATCCTGTTGAAAATTTGAAATCAACCTGCCCATTACCGGAATCTACTTCAGGAGAGATATCAAGGTTGTTTGCCTCGCAGTAGCAATACGCCACAGCAAAGAAGAGCCTTTGTGGAGTCGATTCATGGCGAGGCTTTCCGTTCGCCTTGTAAAGTTCTCTATTGAGTCCGTTATTCTCAATGAGTTGCCTGAAACGAACGACAATCTCTTGCACCAGCTTAAACGCTCCCTCGAGATCGAGTGTCTTAGAAGCAGGCCTAAGCCGAAGAGGATATTGCTGTGTGTAATCTCTTGCTACCTGTGCCCACTTGAGAAGTCCATCGGGATCGAGTGTTGAGTTGTACGCACGAGGTGGTACGCCATGAATCGCATCAAGAAGAGTCTGAAATGCCTCACGATTTGCCAGGGCTTCCTGACGAAGCTTCTCTTTCTCTCTTTTTGTCTTGATTGCCCAAATGTGCCCAATGTGTTTATTGACCCTGTTGCGCAGAGCATCATTCTCTGATGCAGCGTCTGCGATGTCGTCCCAATCCAAGGCAATCGGCAGTTTCCTCAAAATGTCTTGCGGGACCAGGATGATTGGTGTTCGAGTTCTCTGATAGGGATTCGCAAGTAGATATCCTGTGCTACCTAATAGATCAAACTCCTCGCCTTCCAAATGAAGGTCTTGCAGAATCCTTTGGTTGAATAGAATGAGGGAGTTTCGGACTACATTGGTAACCATGTCGCTGATTCGATCCGGGCCAATATCTGCCTCAAAGATTGCCATTGATGGGAAGAGATCTGGGTCCGTGATCCCCAAGTCCACGATTTCCTTGCCAACCCTGAGAATCCGTTCGGTCAGTTCAGGGCCAAAACCGCTACCGGAAATCGATCCCGCACCATATCCTAAGCAAGTGCCCTTGATTTCGTGAAACTCCAGCATGTGTCTTGCGGTTCTCCAAGCGACATCTTCTTCTCTCTGGGTCCGAGAGAGAAAGGTAATAATGCGCTCGAAATGTTCACAATAATCAGAGGATGCAAGATCGCGCATCTCTGGTTGTTGTGATTCCGGTAACAATAAGGGATCGATGAATAGCTTTGTATCGATTGCCAATGTCGGGTTCACTACACCCAAGCGGTCGAGCCTGTCTGGGTCAACAGCGAAGTGCTCACAGAAAGTAACAGGATTTCTGACTTTTGACATTTTTATCCTGGCTAATAATAATTAGATTGATCCGCATACGATGCGGAATTCTTTGTTTCTGTCCGCATACGATGCCTCGAAATATCTCACCGAGAAAGCGGCAAAGCAATTTCCTTACACCCCAACCGTCTGCCAAGTCGCGTTCATGCACGGCCTTGATTTCCTCGCTCGTCATGACCACATGCAAGCGTGCATGTTTGCGGGCGCGAATTACTTCGCCCCGGGGTCGCTCACCCCATTCAATGACCTATCGTATTTTCTAAAAATGTATTATGAAGCTCTATGAATCAATTCGCAATTTTGCTTCATTCGCAAAGCAAACAAATCTTTTACATAAATTTTACGAGGAAACGTGAAAAGCTAATAATAATTTATTGCAAAAAGGGTGGTTGTCAAGAGATAAATTGTTAAGCCCTAAACAAATCAGTTTTCTCTTTAATCGATAAAGTCCCCTCCGGTGGATTTATGGGTCTGCCCATTTTTCATATCAAGTAAAATCTTTCCCCCAGTGTAAATATTCAGGCGATCTCCCGAATTTTTACATGAAATAGTGAAACACTTTGTTATAATTTATTTTATATAAAACAAAGGGCGAAAAAATATTATTTGAAGAATTTGAAAATCCTTGTAGAATAATATCCTTCTGTCCTTCCGACATCCCCCTTTTTAAGTGGGACAAAATACCTTGAACTGTAACGAATTAACCCCCTTCGATAAGGGGGTCGCCGCCTTAGCGGCGGGGGGATTTTGTCTTTAAGAGTAGATAAATTATATG
>JBAYHX010000168.1:0-7059 GCA_041665965.1 Candidatus Latescibacterota bacterium | reverse complement strand
TGACGGTCTTGAGCCTGTTCACCGGCTTATCGGCCCGGGAGTAAAAAAAGTGGCGCTGCACGGATGGGACGGTTCCAAAGGATATGATCCCACAGGGATACCGGTCTCACGTATCAGCCTTGAGTATGAACCGCGGAAAGGTAAACCCCCGATCCAGG
The DNA here is from genome assembly GCA_041665965.1 of Candidatus Latescibacterota bacterium. Classification (GTDB taxonomy): domain Bacteria; phylum Latescibacterota; class Latescibacteria; order Latescibacterales; family Latescibacteraceae; genus JAUYCD01. Next base: position 6,901 of record JBAYHX010000168.1, on the reverse strand, counting down.
GCTCGCTGACTCTCGGCGGCCATATGAACGAGGCCGAATGGTATAAAGTTTACTATCAGGATAATAAAACGTTGGAAGGAGTGACCAACTCGGTCGATTCACAACTGGTAGTGCGCGATTTTCTTATCAATGTGCAGGAAGTTTTTGCTACCAACAAATCGCTCGAAACCCGTCAGGATATACTGGAAAAGCTGAAGGTGGTCATTGCCGCTTATAAATCGGCGAATGAAGGCGGAAGGACAGTGAATGTGGACGAGGTCGGAGATTATCGTCTTCCGACCGTACGAATAGAGAAATGGAATGAAATTCCGAACTAAAGGGAGAAACAAAATGGGTTCCGAAACTTCTATCAAGAGAAGAAATTTTATCAAAACCGTTGCCATTACAGGCGCCGCGGGATTATCAGCAGCGACAGCACAATCACAAGCCCCTAAAACGGGAGCAAAACGTCAGCTGAAACGTGATTTTCTCAGAATAGGTATGATCGGTCTGGGGCCGTATTCCCATGCGATGGCCTATACCGAAACCCTTAATGATCCTACGGTTCCTCCAAGAACCAATATGAAAGTTGTGGCAGTCTGGGGAAAAGAAGACAAATATCTGTCTTCTTTCAAAGGATCCGAAGAATTCAAGAAAAAGCGTTCCGAAGAACTCTCCGGCTATATGAGCAGAGAAACATTTACAAAGAAACTTGGTGTTAAAAATGTGGTGAAACAGCCGGCTGATATGCTGAATCTGGTGGATGCCGTATTTATTACCGATCCGGAAGATTCGCTCAATCTGGCTCGTCCTTTTTTGCAAAAAGGCCTGCCAGTGTTTATCAATCGGCCAATGGCCTATACGATAAAAGATGCCCGTGAGATCGTGAAACTTGCCAAAGCAAGCGGATCAGTGTTGGTAACCGGTTCATGCATACCCTGGATGAATGAATTCCAGGTTGCAAGGTCACGGATCGATCCCAATAAAGTTCAGCATTACTATGTCGATGGTTCAACGGCTAATATGGGTTCCTATTTGCCTCATATTCTGGAACTGGCCAAAATGGTGGTTGGGGGAAAAGTTATCCGCTGTTCAACCCACGGGGTCACGTGGCCTGCGGATGAGGATCCTCTCAGTATTCCGCCTGTCATGGTACACCTCGAACATGAGAAAACCTCAAAAGACCGTAACCCTGTAATCGGTGTGGCTTCAACATGGTTCGGCCAGCCGAACCGCAACTGGATCAAAGTTCATCTGGATGATGATGTCGTCGAACAGAGCGTTTTCTGGGAAGGAAGCATCGGAGCAAGTCAGAGTGTACATGTCAATGAACATCTCTGGACACCGATTCTCCAGGTAATTGACAGAGCTTTCCAGACCGGTGTCTGGCCTCAGGATGCCGATACGATCCTCAACAAGGTTGAGACCATGCTCATGGCTCATAAATCGGGAATCGAAGGCGGGCGGCCTGTTGGAATCAGCGAGATAGAGGACCATTCACTCGCTCGTTATGAGTCTGAAAAGGCCTGATGATTCATACAATGTTTCCAGAAAAACCACAGAGGATACTGAATCTTCTGTGGTTTTTTAACATGAATATTGTTGATGATGAAGGATAAATCCTATACCTTGATATTGAGAATCCATGTAAGTAGAACCTTTTGCAAAAGTCCATATTTTAGAAGCAGCCCCCTTCCTGTCCTTCGGACATCCTTCCCCCGAAAGGGGGCAGGATAAACTCGATGCGTCACTGTTTTCCTTGCCCCCGAAACGGGGGAAAGGGACAGAGGGTTAGGGGGCTTAAGTGAAAATATTTCACATTTTTCAATATTAAAACGACTTTTGCAATTGGCTCAGTAAGTAAATATAAGAGATAATAAACTATTCACTTACGATGCTTTGCCCCCGGATTCTTTAAATGCACAGGAGATCGTATGAATGTTGTTGCATTATCTGCCAGCCCCCATAAGGGAGGTAACTCAGAAACTCTCCTTGATCACGTTATTTCGGGATTAAAAGATGGTAAAGCTTCCGTCGAGAAAATACGAACACATGAACTTGATATTGCTCCCTGTTCAGGATGCGGCGCATGTGAAACTGAAGGAAAATGCTGTATTAGAGATGATTTTCAAAATCTGCGTGATACATTGACCGCCTGCGATGGTATTATATTCGCATCTCCACTTTTCTTCATGAATGTACCGGCGCGGGGAAAAGCGGTAATAGACCGTTGTCAGGTTTTTTGGATTGCCAAACATCGCCTGGGTATCGATTTGTTTAATGGCAGAAGGCGTTTTGGAATGCTCATTTCCTGTTCAGGAGCACGATACGGCCCCGGCGGTTCGGATATTTTTAGAGGTATTGAGGATACAATGACCTATGTGTTCGATTCGCTCGGATTGGAAAAACTGGACAGTCTTCTGTTCCGCAGGTTCGATAAGCCGGGAGAAATCCGTAAAAACCCTGAAGCATTGAAACAAGCACGGGAAACCGGAATACGGCTTGCGGAATGGGGGGATACATCTATTCCCGGTTTTTGAAATTACTTTTTCCCCAATACTATAATTTTCTTGAATATAAATTTAGAAATTTGGTATATTGATTCCATAAAGTCGAGTAAATTACTTTTAACCATGACTTTATTGCTTCATTCAGAACTAAAATGCTTATGAAAGGCAGGAGTGGGAATTGAGGACTACACTACAGTTGATGAGTATCATCCTTGCGTTGGTTTTTGCCGGGTGTTCTCCCTCCACAGAAAATCTTATAAAAAAGCTTAAGAGTGAGAGTTCCTTGGCCCGGACAAGAGCAGCAACCGAACTCATGGGCCGTCGCGGCGATCCGGAAACAACGAAAATATTGGTTTCACAACTGAACAGCAGCGATAGTCGTACGGTTTTTTTAATCGCCCAGATATTGGGGACTATGGCGGATACCACAGCGATAAAGCCTTTGGGAGATGCCGCTAAAAACCCTAATCCTTATATCAGGGCAGCGGCCTTATGGTCTATCGGAAGCATCGGAAACAAATCCGGGCTCCCTTACCTGGTGGAGGGTCTAAAAGATTCGATGGCGGTGGTTCGTCATTCCGCGGTCATGGGGATCGGTTTTTTGAAATATCCTCCCTCGGCGCTTTATCTGTACCCTATGCTCCGTGATGCAGTCGACAGCGTACGAACTGCCACTGTACAATCCATTTATAACTATCGGAAGATCCCGGGATCCGGTGTTATGGCGTCAGATATCGCAATTGCTCTGAATGATGTCAATCCTACGGTAAGATATGTGGCAGTCCAGGCGCTTGGAGGAGGAGGGTTAGGCCAGGGTTTTCAAGACAGCACTGTAGCTGGTGACTTGCTGATCGATGCGTTGAAAGACGATAACAAATATGTCCGTCTTGAAACCATAGTCAGCCTTAAATACCTTCGATTAAAAAAAGCTGTGCCGTATCTGAAAGAAATGTTTGACACTGCAACTTTAGATGAAGAATATGAAATTACAGCTGCCATAAAGGAAATAACAGGAGAACAATTCCCGCCGGAATCTGGAAAGTAAATATGATGGATGGATCAGGAAGATTCATCGAATTCGATTATTTCTGTTTTTACGAAAATAGCAGTATCTGTTACAGTATAAAATTTGATTTGAATATCAGTAAATTGTCCATACGACAGTTAAGAAGTTTTTTTTCTGAGTTTTTGAGTTTATACACAATGTTATTCTGTTCAACGGATTTACCCCGTTTCCATATATAGTATACTATGCAGTTACTTCCGGGAAATTCGGAGCGAAGGATTTTTATTAAAAGGCAATACTGTTCACTTAAGGCTGGTTTCGACAGGCTCAACCAGCGGGCACTGAGCTTGTCGAAGTGCAGTTTGGGTTAAATGAACAGTATTGTATTAAAAGGGTAGATTTTATATCCTGAATTTTTATTTGTTTTTGAGAATTGAGAGCTGCCGGGAGATCGTATGTTGCAGGAAAAACCAGTAATACTGATAGTTGATAACGAGATTGAAATCTGTAATCTGTTCAAGGATTTTGTTGATTTTATGGGTTATGATTCCCTGATTGAAACAGATGGGGAAAATATTCTCCAAAATCTTGATTCCATCAAATATGATGTGATGTTCGTAGATTTGAAATTAGGTTCGATTTCAGGTATGGATATCCTGAGAAAGTCAAAAAAAGTACATCCCGATTCCGAAGTCATCATTGTCACAGGATATGGCAGCGAGGAAACAGTATTGAAGGCTATGTGTTTTGGATCCATGTCATACATCCAGAAACCGATCTCGTTTTCGGAGATAAAGGTAAACATAGAGGAAGCCCTTGCCAGGCGCCGCTTCAACATAAAAACAATCGCTCTGAGAAATGCGATACAATCCTATAATCCTTCTCTTATGAGCCATTTTAACGATATACTCGACATGGACAGATTATCAACTTATCTGAACCTTACAATCGATATCGAAACTCTTGCTGATCTGATCCTTAATAGTATTGCAGATATTATTCCCGGTTATTATGGCTCTTTTTTCTTTTTTGACGATATGAACCGTGAGATGGTTATTTTTTCCAAAGACAGGGTACATACAAAGGCTGCTTCCATGATCGAGGGACAGATTAAGACTTTTTATGAGGATATGGTCAACCGGAAACTCGAAGGTCTGTATAATGTCAGGGTAATATTCCCTGCTATAACAACTGAAGATACGGAAAGCGAACCAGAAAGTCTTTACAGTTTCTTTATCCCTTTGCTTGTCGATAATTCCATCAAAGGCGTTCTGGGTATTTCCGGGGAAAATGAATCGGTTTCTGATCATACAAAAGATATACTCAGGTTGATTTCGTCCCGAATTAATAAAATTCTCTCAAATGCCACCCTTCACCGTGATACAAAAATGCTGGCATTGACCGATGGGCTTACCGGACTTTTGAATCACCGCGCTTTCTATGGACGTCTTATGCGGGAATTTGAAAGATTCCGCCGCTACGGTTCGTTTTTGTCCCTTCTGATGGCAGATTTCGATGATCTAAAAACTTACAATGATTCCTACGGTCATCCGGTCGGGGATGAAGTCTTACGGCGTATCGGTTGTATCCTTCGCGATACAACCCGCGAATCGGACATTCTAGCCAGATACGGTGGCGATGAGTTTGTCATTCTTCTCCCTCATGCAAATTCCAAAAATGCCAGGGATATGGCTGAGCGTATTAAGCTAAAAATGAAAAATGAAGTAATTTCCATACATGGTAAAGAATTAAAAGGAACTCTCAGTATGGGGGTGGCCACATTGCCGGATGGAGTATCACGGACACCCCAGGACTTTCTGGAAAGCGCTGACAAAGCGCTCTATGAGGCAAAGCGATCCGGAAAGGACCGTATTTGTGTGGCTGATTCACTTCAGGGTACATTAAACCTGAACTTATAATTTTATATCTCCGGGAAAGCCAGCTCCGATAATCAGGAACGGTCACCTTTATTCCAATCAGCCACAAAAAAAGCGCTAAGATTACCAATCTTATTTACCCTGCACGTTGAACTTCAGTATTCTTACATCTCTTGACAGGGGACATTTACATTTACGGGGTTGTTATCATGCTCGAATTTTTTTCAAAAGTTAAAGATTCACTGGCTAAAACACGAAATCAGCTGATCGGTTCCCTGCAGAACATTCTTCCATTTGGAGGGAAAATCACCAACGAAATGATCGATGAGGTGGAAGAGGTGCTGTATCAGGCTGATCTCGGTCCCCATGCTGTTGAGAAGATAGTGGAAGAATTGCGAAATCACGCCGGCGAAATAAACCGTAAGGAAACAGATCCTTATGGAATAATGAAGGAAACAGTTCTGTCCCTTATCAACCGTTTTGAAAATATCCGTTTATCGGCAAATGAGTATCGGCCCTATGTTATTTTAGTTATCGGGGTGAATGGCGCAGGCAAGACCACCACAGCAGGGAAACTGGCATTGCGGTTCAGAAAAGAGGGTTGTTCCGTTCTCGTTGCCGCGTGTGACACTTTCCGTGCTGCTGCATTGGAACAGCTCACTATCTGGACTGACCGTGCAGGTGTGGAACTGGTTAACGCCCATACCGGGGCCGATCCGGCGTCGGTTGCTTATGACGCAGTGATTCGCGCCAAAGCCCGTTCAACCGATGTGGTAATTATCGATACTGCCGGAAGACTTCATACCTCAAAGAATCTTATGGAGGAACTGAAAAAAATCAGTAAGGTTGTGACGAAAGCTATGGAATCTGCCCCGCACGAAACGCTGCTGGTTCTGGATGCCACAAACGGCCAGAATGCACTGAGTCAGGCCGAGATTTTCAGCAGGGAATTGCCGGTATCCGGTATTGTGCTTACAAAGCTGGATGGAACCGCCAAGGGGGGAATAGTGGTTTCGATAATAGATAAACTGGGAATTCCCATAAAACTCATCGGTGTTGGCGAGAGCATTGATGATCTCCGTGATTTCGATCCGAAAGATTTTACAGAAGCTCTTTTCACCCGCTGATTTTTCCATATACCTAATTGTTCATTATTGAGAGAATATCGGTTTGAATGATGATTTAGTCTCACCATATTTTTATTGTAGAGATTATTCTTGTTTTATAGCGGATCATTCATCCTTGTCTTTTTCCTTGACTAATGGCAATTTTTTTTAAATAATTATAAATGAGCTCATTGCAAAAGTTGTTTTGGAAACGAAAAAATGATAAGTTTTATTACTTCAGCCCCCTAACCCTAAATCCCTTTCCCCCAAAGGGGGCAAGGGAAGTTGTTGCTCCACAGTGTTATCCTGCCCCCTCCGGGGGAAGGATGTCCGGAGGACAGAAAAGGGGCTGCCTTCAAAAAAAGACTTTTGCAAAAGGCTCAATAGCAAAAGTTTTTTTCGGCGTGAACATTCTTATGAGTG
>JBAYHX010000167.1:0-7065 GCA_041665965.1 Candidatus Latescibacterota bacterium | reverse complement strand
TCAGCCCCCTAACCCTCAATCCCTTTCCCCCAAAGGGGGCAAGGGAAGTTGTTGCTCCACAGTGTGTTCCTGCCCCCTCCGGGGGAAGGATGTCCGGAGGACAGAAAAGGGGCTGCCTTCAAATACAGACTTTTGCAATTGGCTCTATTGTCAAAAACTTTTTTACCTTACGTCCAATTTTCCAGAAACTGATAGTGCGGCGGCAGGAGACCGGCGGTGATGTCTCTTACCGAGTCACGAATTTCCTTGAGGACTTTGCTTTCCTCGCCGGACATCTTCGGGCTGAAATAAGCGGCAATGTCCTCATAAACCTGAAATGGGTTATACATTCCAACCAGTGTGGTGTCAAAATTACAGCCTGAATTGATCACATAGCGCAGGCAGGCCTGGGCATAATTGACGGTATGGCTCTCGTCATAATGAGCGGCCAGACGCTGGAACGGCATCACAAGATGGTCTCCGGCCATCGGTTTCATCGAGATCACCCCTATTCCGCGTTTACGGAGAGTGGGGATGATGGATTGAAGCTTGGGTTCGGGTTTCTTGGCCGACCATGTCCAGTTATGGTAAAAATTATAGGGGAGTATCACATAGTCGAGGGGCAGTTCCGCGAGCGGAAGTTTCCCGTCTTCAAAGTTGTGAAGAGAAACCCCGACCGCACGGATATGGCCCTTTTCCTTGTATTTGAAAAGTGTTTCCCACCACTCCCATTTGTGTCCCAGCTGGTCGGCAAGCTCCTTCTCGTTTGTCTGGCGTTTCCAGGCATAAAGCCTTACCAGATCGATATAATCGCGGCGAAAAAGTTTCAGAGTCCGTTCGAACTCCTGTTCCGCGGTCATTCCTTTCCCCGGATACAGTGCTATCGAGACAACCGCCTTATTTTTTACCGGCTCCAGATACTGCCCCATGGGGCCGTACTGATAAATACCGAATTCTTCGTGATATACGTCGAACAGGTTTACTCCCATATCCAGCGCCTCACGGACCATCCATTCACGTTCTTTCGTATACTGCACCATGTCCTGACGCATATGGGAGCCGAAGCCGAATTTCGAAACCCTGATCCCGGTTTTACCGATTTCCCCCATCGGCATGGTTCCCTGCGGGCGGGGCGCTTTCCGGTCAAGATCTATCGTATTTTGCTCCTGTTTAACCTTTATAATTTCCCTTCCTTTTGCCGCGCAGCCTGCCATACCTGCGGCCAATACTCCGGCAGCAGTTCCTTTTAGAATGAATTTACGTCTATTCATGGTATCCGATCCTTTCAGCGCCAACATGCAAGAGGTTTTACAACCGCTGATTCCTATTTCTATTTCATCGTTGTCAGATACCCTGTAACATAGCGCATGAGTTCAGGCATGTCCTCGTCTTTTGCGCATGTTATCAGGTTACGGTCACGGAAAACCGGCTGCAAGACCGGAGCGCCGCCGGCGTTGCGGATATCGCTGGCCATCCCCGGAGTCACCGCAAAAGAATACCCCCTTGCGGAATCACCGTCGATAAAGGCGGTGTGACCCCAGTTGATCGAAGCTACAAGCGTCCCGTTTTTCAAACTATCATTGATAAAGGCCCTGACATCGGGATAACCGCGATAGGTATCCGCCGCCCAGCCTCCGGTGAGAATGACCGAGTCGTACTTTTGATTTAAAGCGTCTTTAGCGGAAACATCCGCCTTGATAATGCCGACTCCCCGGTATTCCCTGCACTCTCCCGCTGTGTTGGCGATAATGGTCACCTGTGCGCCGTTCTGTGCAAGACGGTCACAGGGATATTTTGCCTGACGGTAATCAAACCGCTGGTCGATGACTACTGCGACCTTCCTGCCTTTGAGATACTGATCTCTTGTGTGGGCTTTCGCGGCAGTCTCGCCGCCGTTGAACCAGTTTATGATTGCATCGAGCATGGGGCCGTTGTCAGCCGGACCTATGGCGGTAATCAGATTGCCGTCGATCTGCGGAGCTTTGTCATGCCAGATCCCCCCGGCATTGATGAATTCCTGGTGACGGCGAATATTTCCGGTGACATTTTTCCCTTTAAGAATGTCTGCGGTAACTGCCATGGTAACACCGTGGCAGATGGGGGCAACGAGCGCGCCGCGATTGAAAGTATCCTGTATGATTTTGATGACGTCCGGATCCTCGCGCATTTCCATCGGGGAAAAACCGCCGACAATGAATATGCCATCCCATCTGATTTTTAAAGCTTCCTTCGGGGTCATATCAGCCTTGACAACGAAATTATCGCGTATCACACTCGGATAGTGGCTGACGATTTTTATATCCGCCCCGGCTTCTTTCAGCCGCAGTGGAGTATAGTACGCTTCATCGATCTGGAAATCATTATCCAGAAAAACTGCGATCTTCTTCCCTTTGAGCGGCGACGGATACGGTTTGAAATCATCGGCGGAAGCAACTGTCCAGAGTAATAATGCCCCGAAAAGTGCCGCCGGAAAAAGAAAATGCTTGAACACGATAGCCTCCTCGCTCAATAATATATTTCGAATGCATATGAATGAGAATTCGGAATTACTGTCCGGAATAAATATATCCCTTTTACAAGTAATAACGGTAATATTTTACTTTGAAAAACATCGACCATTGCGTGTCGAAGCGCAAGAAGATTGCGCTTTCTATAATATGTCTTGCATAACTGTATAATTCCTATTATATTATATCGATTTTAATACGCCTACCAAGGCATACTCCGATGATTTTCTGCGTCACTTCTCGGCACCATAACCTGTTTTGAGTGTAATACCGAGACCGCTTCGCCGTTGATCTCGGGCAACCCAAGACAGGAGCCCATGAATACAGACTACTTCAAGAATCTATCACTCAACGAACCCATTCTCCGCGCTTTGAACGAAGAGGGGTATGAAACCCCGACCCCGGTGCAGCTTGCGGCAATTCCCATCGCGCTCGAAGGAAAGGACCTTCTTGCCACCGCACAGACAGGCACGGGAAAAACAGCGGCGTTTGCATTGCCGATACTGCATATCCTTCATAAACAAAAGGAACATAAGGGTCCCAGGCCGATACGCGCGTTAATTCTAACCCCAACCCGTGAACTTGCTTTGCAGATCGAAGCGAGCTTTCGCTGCTACGGCCGTCACCTTTCTCTCCGTACAGCAGTAATTCTCGGGGGAGTTCCCGCAGCCTCGCAAATTAAGGCGCTTCAGAGAAATCCCGACATTCTTGTGGCTACACCCGGACGTCTGCTTGATCTTTACAGCCAGGGATATATTCGTCTCGGCCACGTTGAAATACTCGTCCTCGATGAGGCAGACCGAATGCTGGACATGGGATTTGTGACAGATGTGCGGAAGATCGTATCCCAGCTTCCCGCAACGCGGCAGACGTTGTTCTTTTCGGCAACACTGTCCTGGGAAATTGCCAATCTCGCATCGGATATGCTGCGTGATCCGTCACGTGTGGAAATAAGTCCCTGTTCCTCCGTGTCCCATAATATCGAGCAGAGAGTTCTCTTTGTAGAGCATGAAAACAAACGCGACCTTCTCACCGACATTCTGAAAGAAGATCATGTCAGCCGCGCCTTGGTGTTCACCCGAACGAAACACCGCGCCGACCGTATAACTCAGCGGCTTTCGAGCCACGGCATCTCAGCGGATGCCATCCATTCGAACAAAACCCAGGGCGCCCGTCAGCGAGCTCTTTCGGCATTCGATCAGGGCAGGATAAAGGTTCTTGTCGGCACCGATATTGTTGCCCGCGGGATCGATGTGGACGGTATCTCGCATGTCATCAACTACGACCTGCCAGAAGATCCGGAAAGTTATGTGCATCGCATCGGACGCACCGCCCGTGCCGGAGCTCTCGGAATTGCGCTTTCGTTTTGCGACGCCGGTGAGGTTGCCCTGCTCCAGGGAATCGAGAAACTGACCAGGAATCCTCTTACCGCAGACGAAGACCACCCTTTCCATTCTTCATTCATTGCCGGAATGCGCGACCTTAAGCTGAGTTCGTCCGGTGTGCCGTTGCGCAAACAGCCGCGGAAAGAGCCCGGAAAACCGTTTGGGCGTTCCAATCGCCTGCGAGCAAACGAATCCAGCAGGCTCATGAAAAGACGTGGGAATTCTACCGCGCTCTCAGTGCGATAAGAAACTCATTCCCTCACCCCTTGCCCCTCTCCCACTCCTTTCAGTCGTGGGCGAGGGGAACGCTTTTCAACTATAGATACCACAACCGATAACTCAATCAATCTCATATCACCAATAAAAAATTCCAGCCGCGCTTTAAAACTCATATTCAATTTTTCAAGGCTATGAATTCAGTAGTAATTTACTGTTCGTTACTCTTTTTTTACGCCCACTGCTCCAGGAACTGATAGTGCTCCGGCAGGAGATCGGCGGTTATTCCCCGGACAGACTCGCGGATTTCCGCGAGGACTTTACGCTCTTCTTCGGACATCTGCGGGCTGAAATAGGCGGCGATGTCCTCGTAAACATGGTAAGGATTGAACATGCCGACCAGGGTTGTATCAAAATTATGGCCTGAATTGATCACATACCGCAGACATGCCTGGGCGAAATTTACCTTATGGCTCTCATCGTACTGTTCCGCAAGCCGTGAGAACGGAGTTACCAGATGGTCTCCGGCAAACGGTTTCATGGAAATTATCCCGATGCCTTTGTTGCGGATATCGGGGATAAGGTTTTGGACAGTGTCGGGCGGCATTGCAGCCCATGTCCAGTTGTGATAAAAATTGTAGGGCAGTATCGCAAAATCTATGGGCAGCTCGGCGAGGGGCTGTTTGATGTCCTCGCGTCTGTGAAACGATACTCCAACGGCGCGGATCATACCCTTTTCCTTATACTTGAAAAGGGTTTCCCACCATTCCCACTTATGCCCCTGCTGGTCATCCAGTTCCTTTTGGTTCCGGGGGCGTTTCCATGCATGAAGCCGAACCATGTCGATATAGTCACGGTGGAAAATCTTCAGGTCATTTTCGAATTCCTGCTCGACCGTCAGCCCTTTGTTGGGATACATGGTGATTGAAATGACCGCTTTATCCTTGACCGGTGCGAGATAGCGTCCCATCGGTTCGTACTGGAACGCGCCGCTTTCCTCATCGTAGATGTCGAACAGGTTCACCCCCAGTTCCAAAGCCTCGCGAACCATCCATTCACGCTCTTTCGAAAATTTTACCATATCCTCGCGCATGTGGGAGCCGAAACCAAATTTCGATACTTTGATCCCGGTTTTGCCAAGTTCCCCCATCGGCATGGTTCCTTTGGGACGGGGTACCCTTTTTTCCATATCTATCGGGGTCAGCTCCTGTTTTACATGGAGCGATTCTTTTCCTCTGGCGGCGCATCCGGCTATTCCGGCAGCCAGCGCCCCGGTTGTTCCCTGTACGATAAAATCACGTCTTTTCATGGGCAATTTTCCTTTGAAATAATGTTTCCGCTGTGTTCGAAAAGAAAAAAAAATAGTAGACAGGATTAACATGATTAACAAGAACAGAATGAAATATATGATTTTCATTCTTGTAAATCTTGTAAATCATGTCTAAAAATTCATTTAAGGTTTATCATGACGGTTTCCTATATAGAGCCAGTACATCGGCGTTTCGGTGGGGTTGATGACAGCATGCGGTATCAGCCCGTTCGGCGGAGGGTAAAAGGCTTCCCCGATATTCTGGCGCAGGAGCTTTTTCCCCAGAAGAAGGGGATTTTCCTCTCCCTTGACTTTCAGCCAGATTTCCTCGCAGCCTTCAACATGAAAATGAGGCGAACCCATTCCGTATTTCTCGACAGCCACCACCGCAATGCCCATCGGCTCCGCCAACCCGTCGTTTTTGCTGAACAGGCTGTAAGTAGTATACGCCCAGCAGCAGAAGCCGGGCATCGCATCACGGTAGTTTCGCACGGTCATGCTTCTGGAAGGTTTAAATCCGGCGGGAATCCCCTCCACAATAATGATAGCCTCCAGAGGTTTTCCGGTATTGTTGATAAACCGGTACTCAAGCCCGGCGGGAATGAAGATGCCGCAGCCTTCCGTTATTTCTCGTGCCATTCCTCCGGCTTCGACCAATCCACTTCCATCCATAATGTAGAAGATCATCTGCTCACGGTCATTCCTGAGGAGCGTGGTTTTCTGCCCACCGTAGAGAAAAGCGTGGTTGAAAGCTTTGAGGTATTTCAGCACAGCGCCTTTACGGGGAGGATTCACCGGGTCGCCGGGAGTAAAAATCTCCTGCTCCGCAAAACCCCCATGCCCGGCATGAAGGGGCGAATCTTTCCATGTGTTCACATACGGCTGTACATCGAGATCAACCCCGGGGAAATCGCGGATATAATTCAACCTCTCGTCGTACGAGGGTGTTAACCGTGTATCCTGGGCGAATAGTCCGCTCGATGTCAGCATAAGAGCGGCAAGGAATAATACGCGATACATTGACCGGCCTCCTCCAATGTTTTTTATTTTCTTTCCAGATGGATAATTATAACAAATTTCTGTGGTATACGTTATCATTATTAAAACTTTTTTAAGAACCTCACCCGGTCTTCGGCCACCCTCTCCTAATTAGGAGAGGGTGATATTGCATGGCGCATAATGAGTTACCTCCTCTCCTGACTAGGAGAGGGGGATAGGGGGTGATGTAAAGAAACACAAGAAAATAATGTGCAACTGACTTTTTATCACATCATCAATAAATAAAGAATTACAGAAGTCAGAAGACAGAAAAAAGAGGAAATGAGATTTCATTCCGGAATGAAAACACTTGACAGTGAGATGAATTAAGGTATTTTGATACACAGATAGTGACTTCGGAACAATAGTTTATATTTCTTGGCGATTCAATTGAAATAATTTGTTATCATGGGAATTATAAAGAAGGCTATAGAATTACTTGTTGTGTGTAATAATGAGAATTGAAATATCATTGCCGTTGTATATTTCATCGATCTGTTGGATATTATCCGCAGAATAACTTAAACCAGTCATCACAATACAGCAACAAAAGGAGATTAAAATGCAAGTTTGGATCAAGTCACTTGAAGTTGAAATGCAAGTTAAACAAAAGGGTATTGAGCTTGAAGTT
>JBAYHX010000166.1:0-7091 GCA_041665965.1 Candidatus Latescibacterota bacterium | reverse complement strand
TGGGCAATACTCCTTTTCTGAATCGATTCATGATTATCGCTAATCTAAATCTAATCAGAACATGGGGTTTGCCCAATTCTTTTCTATTTTAACCGGACACTACTGATCTTTCCTAAATAAAAGGCGCCGGAAAAACGCGGCGCCTTTTTATCATCGTATCCTTATTTATGACGGGTAGATCGGCATCTCCCGGACAGCGTCCCATCCCATGCCTTTTACATACGCCGTATAGAGACCCGGGGAATTGAAATTGTCCCAGACCACATGATGCACTCCCGCATCGATGTCGCCGTCGAGAAGCCTTCCCACAACTTCGCCCTGGCTGTTGAGTATGGTTACGCCGACCCGCTCCTTCTCCGGAAGAGTGAGGCTGAGATTGACCCTTCCCACGTTGTCCAGGCCTAGGTTTTCGATTGACGGCCGCTCTGCGCTTGCGCGTTTCGTTTTCCAGGCGGAGTAATCGAACGGCTCGTTGCAGAGGTGGAAACGGGGTTCTGTCTGGCCGTTGTAGTCACGCTGGAGATAATAGGTGACCAGCGGCGTCCGTTTCAGGTTTTCCAGTTTCGCCGGTGTCGACTGGCCGTCTTTCCAGACAAAGAGAGGAATGTCCGCAGGGTCGAGTACATTCGACATTTTCCGCTCGATGCCGATATGGAAAAGTCCGAAATTCCCCGGCTCGTGCCCTGCAAGCCAATGGGCTATGATGTCCACCCGGAAGGGGTCTTTGCCGAAAATCACCACATTCGACATGTAGTCGCGGCTGGTTACATCGGTCTGCCCGAGCTTTTCGTACGGGCCGGAACCGAAACCGTTGCCGTCCTGGCTGTAAATACCCTCGACCATGTGCAGTTCGGCGTGAGTTACGCTCAGGTTATCGAGCGCACGGTTTACCCACGATTCCTGCCAAATGCCGCCGTCGCCGCCGGGACGGTCCCAGCGGGGAATACCGTCTTTCAGATGTTTGGCATAGAGAGCCTCGATATGCTTCTCCAGATCCTTTTTGAAATAGGGCAGATAGCGTGGAGGAGTCTGCTTGCGGATGTCCGAATACAGCGTGCAGAACTGGTGGAACCGTTTTGCGGTAATGCCCTGAAGATTCTTGATGGCGGAAGTTATTCCCATTCCGTGGGCTTTGAGCTTGGCAATATTGATGAGGCAGCTTCCCGGCTCGTTCATGGGCGCCATATAGGCAACTTCCTTGAAAATGACGCCATTGGGGATTTTTCGGAAAATGAGGTCTTTGCCTTCTTTCAATGTCCAGACATCCATGGTCGAAAGGTCACGGAGATCGATATTGTTCCTTTGCGCCATCGCCGCCCAGCCCATTGGTTCCCATTGTACGGGACAGCAGCATTCACGGATAAAATAACGCTGCGGGCCCAGTTCCTTCATGGCGGCAACCCAGCCCTCGATAAAGTTCGGATCGGTGTTGACTCCCAGTTTTTCAAAGACCGGCTTTCCATTTACCGGGCTTGCGGAAGTCCAGTTCGGTTTGATATTCACTTTGGCTGTCATGGAGTAGCCGTCCGGGGATTTGACCATAAGCTCCTGCGAGAGCTTGTACCCGGCCTGACGGATATCCGCTGTGTCGGTTTTCGAATTCACATCGGTAAAGTGAATGAACACCGCATCGGGGTTCTTACGGATAAAGGGATGGACGTTGAATTTTTCGCTGTCCGCGGACGATGTCTTCCGGAGAGAGGAACATCCCGGCACGATAAGAGCCGCCCCTCCGATAGAGGCGTATTTTTTGAGAAATTCTCTGCGTTTCATGGCTTTCCCTGTATGTGTGTTGACATGTTGATGGAACGGAACCAGATATAGAAAATATCGTCTATAATATGGCTAAAAACAAATCATTTCAATGTATAAAAAATTTGCTTTTTAGAATATTTCCCCCTATTAGTTTACGCTTGACTTGAATTTAATATGCGTATATTTTTATAATAGAGTTATTTGACAGTAATGAGAAAAAGTTAACATTGTATGGGATTTCGCAGGACAGGCGCTACTATCTCAAAAAAACCGTATCCTATCGAAAAACAGAGTGGACACTGGGGAAAATGCACCCCGTTCCATTCGTTCGGGGTATCCTATCAGGAAGCAAAACAGATACAGAATGAATTGTGTGAAAAAGTAGAGCTTGTCGATACAATCGATCACGCTGGGGAGGGCATTCTGGTTGGGGGCGCTGATGTAGCTTTCATATCCGCAGAATATCACTCCTCCGATCAAACGGAGGTTTTCAACGAACATTCTTCTTCCCCTGAATTCTGTACACGCTTTCAGAAATTATCAGGAAAAAATTCTCCGGTTACTGCCCTTGCCATTGTTGTAACCATGGAAAACGGAAAAGACAGTGCGGTTGAAGTATCAAAAGCCAGTGCGCCTGTTGTGTATCCCTATATTCCCGGATTACTCTCTTTTCGTGAGGGCCCCGCTGTACTTGCCGCAATCGGAGGATTACAAACGCTTCCCCATGTCATGCTCTATGACGGCGCCGGAATTGCTCATCCGCGAGGTCTGGGGCTGGCATCCCATATGGCGGTTCTTACCGGTATACCCTCCATCGGCTGCGCGAAATCGCTTTTGTGCGGCGAATGTTCCGAGCCGGGGACGGAAAAAGGTGACTGGACCGAGCTCCGGCTGGGTAATCATGTGGTTGGCGCATGTGTCAGAACGAGACGGGGCGTCAAACCGATTTATATATCCCCCGGCAGCGGATTCACTGTGCAGGGGGCTGTAGAATTCGTGTTGTCGCTTTCGGGAAAATATCGTATTCCGGAACCGACCAGGATCGCCCACACCCTGGTTACAGCCGAAAAACAAAGGATGTAGCATTCATCATCTATAACATACTTTATTTATGAGGAGTGTGAAAAAAATGGATAAAGAATTTCCACGGTGCATGAAATGTGATTCGGGAGTTCTCGTCCCATTATCCGATTATGGGAGAGATGGCGCGTCCATACGCTATAAGGCATGGGTATGCATCAATCCGGAATGCGGGTTTAATATCAGAATCGATAACGGGGAAATCAGTTTCGGCCGGCTTATCGGCAATTCCGGAAAATGACCATTGAATGAGATGCCCTCGTCTTGTGTCAGGTATAGTTAACGCTCTTTACATGATATATTTATACAGTATATAAAGCCAGGTATTTGAACAGATGACACAAAATAAAGGCAAGAGGAATGGCGTATTGTAAAATATGGAAAAGTCAAAGTCTTAATTGGAGTAAACCGGCAGGAATATTTTTTGTCTTTATTTTCCCCTCATTCTTTTGCATATTTGAATTACTGTATTTACACGCAATCAATCTCTCACACTGTGATTCCTTTATACAATTCGGTAGAGAATGGCGAATCCTTTTAAAAAAACAGCAAATACAACTGCTAAAATAGTCAGTGTTCTCTTGGCGTTTATTCTATGGTTTAATGTCAGTACTGATGCTTCATTCACCAGTACAGCATATATTCCAATCAGATATACCGGCCCTTCCGAAGGATTGATAGTTGCATCCGATCTTCCAAAAACAGTGCCTGTTCGGATAAAGGGAACCGGCAAATCACTGATCTATTTCGACCTGAAAAACATATCTGATCGCAACAGGCGGTATATTTTAGTCAATTTAGCTAATCTCCCGCGGGGCAAGCATGAGATTGCTCTGGATCGCAATAAGGTCAGTCTTGGCACTGTAAACGACGTGGAAGTGGTAAGTGTAAACGAGAATTCCGGTTTCACTATTTCCCTTGACCGTGAGATAAAAAAGAGTATTCCTGTAAAACTCGACATGGACAGCCTGCCGGAACTTAAAATATCCCGTGGATATACAGTTGTCGGGAACCCCCTTGCACAACCGGAATTACTGACTGTTTCAGGACCGGAAGAAACAGTCAGCGCCCTTTCTTCAATTCAGATCAAATCATTTGTCCGGAATTCCATCTCCGATACCAACCGGATGCTTACCGCAAGAGTGGACACAGGTATGTATCGGTTCGTAAAAATTGAACCGAATGAAGTCAACCTCTTTTTTACTGTGGAACCTCTTACGGAAAACATGTTGTCCGGGATACCGGTCCAAATGAAAAATTTTCCCCGAAACAGTAATCTGGAATGTAAGCCGGACAGTATAACTGTCACCATAAAAGGGCCGGAATCGAAGGTATCGAAAATAACCCGGAAATCGGTCATCGCCGCTGTTCAGTATAAAACTTACCTTGATGCGGAAGGCGGGGAAATCAAACCGGAGATCACTCTTCAACCGGATATTCCCGGGGTATCGATAACAATGAATCCTATCCGCATTGTTCCGCGGGAACAAAAGTGATGAAGATAAACATCCAGATCCACAGTAAGACGGTAATAATCGACCTTACGATTATCTTTCCTATTCTGAATAGTATCACATCTGGTTTCGCTCCCGCCAATACCCCGGACGTCTTTTGTGGTGGGCTATCGCGATGACCCGAATATGTTTATTGGATTCTATAACGAACAGAATACTGTAGGGGAAACGCGCCACCAGCGCCTGACGGATTTCATTGCCAACCAACGGGCAGGTCATGGGGTTTTCAGATATCCGTTGTGTGGTCTTCTCTATTTCATCAATAAATGCAAGCCCGAGATCAGCAGCCCTGTCTTCGTAATAGCGGGCTGCCTCCAAGATTTCAGATTCCGCCTCCTCGTGAATGGTTATTTTCCACATAGGATAGCCGCTCGCGCTTTTCGATAGACATCCGCCGCAGGGACATCCTTCGCTTTCCCTTCCCGCAGGTCCTTCAGTCTGCTTTCAGCTTCCAAAACCCATAACCTCAGGTTTTCATCGTCGAACGGTGCGTCAAGACTCAATAGTATTCTCTCCGCCAGCCTGGCCCGCGCTTCAAGGCTTAATTTCATGATCTCGACTTCAAGTTGCTCCGGATTCATCTGAACTCCCCTTTAAAAGTCAATTCCTCTATTTATTCCTGATTGCCTTATAATCAATACCCTTCTCTCACCTTCAGTATCAGTTCCCTGATTTCATCAGGCGAAGGTTTCATACTTTCCACTGTCCGAAAGAAAACCGGTAAAACACCCAACAGTTCCTTATCGTCAATAACATACTTAGGTATTCTTCCATTGCCCACAGACGCAGCATCAAACAACATGTTAAATTCATCGGAATCCCGTTCAAGCCCTAAAATCGAAGCAATTTTTTCAAGCTTATTCGTGTCTTTCGGCGGTGAAAGCCTTTCACGTTCGATTTTGCTCCAATTACTGGGATCTTCATCCAGTTTACGGCAAAATTCGCGCAATGTCAGGTCCGCAGCAATCCTTTTTTCTTTGATAAATTTCCCAAACATGGGCCGTCCTTTTTTTATGTGGTAATCTACATACCACATGGTAAAATGACAACCACACTGTATTCTGTCAAGGGAAAAGTTTGCTTTTAGGGTAAAAAATAATATATATTGCAACATTAATGTTTTTGATAAAATCTGAACATAACTTCGTGTAAAGGATTGTATTTTACTTGAATATACTTGGAATCGAAACATCCTGCGATGATACCTCCGCCGCTGTATATACCACGGAATCCGGCCTCCTCTCTTCTTGCGTTTCATCCCAAATCGAGCATATGGAATTTGGCGGCGTCGTTCCGGAACTGGCAAGCCGTGCGCACCTTTCTTTGATCCTCCCTGTGATCGATCAGACTCTTCGGGCGGCTGGTCTCGCCCTCCGCTATATCGACGGTATTGCGGTAACCGCCGGGCCTGGGCTGGTCGGTTCGCTTCTGGTCGGCGTGAGTGTGGGAAAAGCTCTGGCTCTTGCAAAGGATATTCCCTTTATCGGCATCCACCATATCGAGGGACATATCCAGTCGAATTTTCTTGAGGAACCATACCCGCCGTATCCTTCGATCGTGCTTGTGGTTTCGGGAGGCCATACCGAGCTGGTACTAATGGAAAAGCCTCTTGAATACAAAGTGCTTGGAACCACCCGTGACGATGCCGCGGGAGAAGCTTTTGACAAGGTCGCAAAACTTCTCGGGCTGGGTTATCCCGGCGGTCCGGCGATACAAAAAGCCGCTCTGAACGGGGACAGCTCGTTTGTGGATTTCCCGGTGAGCAAAGTACCGGGATATGAATTTTCCTTCTCCGGGCTCAAAACTTCCGTTCTTGTGTACGCAAAGGAAAAAGGAGAGAAATACGTCCTTGCCAATCTGCCCCATATCCTCGCTTCCTTCCAGAAAGCAGTGGTGGATGCGCTGGTAACGAAGACTCTCCGCGCGCTGGATGATTATGGCATAAACACCCTTCTTTTAGCCGGCGGAGTGGCCGCCAACCGTGCGCTCCGTGAAAAATTATCTGCCGAATCCGAAATACGGGCGTTCAACCTGTACGTTCCCCCATTCTCATACTGCACCGATAACGCTGCAATGATTTCACGTGCAGGGCACGAGCGTCTTCTCAGGGGAGAAAACTCCCCTCTTACTCTCAGCCCGGAACCGCATCTGCCTCTGTAAAAATAAGGATTTTACCGATGAGTTCCATAGATCGGATCATTGTTCAATTCATGGGTATTCCTTCGTATCTGCTCATGATCTTTATTCTCGGGAGTATCGGCCTTGCGCTGTGGTACTATCGTGACCCGGTTCCTCCCGCTGCCCCACGGATGAAAATGCTTCTTGTGTTCCTCCGGGCTGCGGCGCTCACTTTTCTCTGTATCGGATTGGCAGAACCGGTAATAAAAATTGTCTCCACGATAACTCATTCCTCGAAGACATCAGTACTCCTCGATACCAGTTCGTCCATGGATCGTTTCGGGGAGGGCTTACGAAAAAGCGAAGCGCTGGATGCCCTGCAAAAAATACAGAAGAGTCTGGGAAAACAGGCAATCTACCTTGGTTTCGATGATCAAACCCGGCCTCTTGGAAAAGGAATCCCTGCCTTTAACGGTCCCGCTACCGATATGGCTCTTGCGATAAAGAATTCCGAAAGCGAAAAAAATGTCACAGCGGTTATCCTTATTTCAGACGGCCGCTGGAACCGTGGGGAATATCCCGCAGGATCAGCCATCACAGCAAACACACCGATCTATACCATTC